>JAUYMC010000021.1 GCA_030699545.1 Gemmatimonadales bacterium
GCCAGCGCGACGCCCCGCGCCGCGCCCTCGCCTGGCTGCGGCTCGGCGCCACGCTGGCCCCCGCGTTCGCCGACACGTACCCCGCCCTGGTACACCTGTCGCGCGCCCTCGAAGACCGGTGGGGTGCAGTGGAGGCGGCGCGCGAGGCCACCGTCCGCTTCCCCGACAATGCGGATGCGTGGATGCTGCTCGGCGAGGCGCTCGAGATGGTGTTCCGCCAGCAGGAGGCCCTCGGCGCCTACGAGCAGGCGCTCGCGCTCGAGGAGCGCGCCGACGCCGCCATGGCCGCGGGCGCGCTCTCTCTGCGCGCCGGCCGGTTCGCCGACGCCTCCGCGCGCTACGCCCGGGCGTACGCCGCCGGGGGTGGCGCGACCGCGCTGTGGCACAACGCGCAAGCATTGTATGAGGCGGGCGATCACGACGCGGCGGACGCGGCGCTCGATCTCTGGGCCACTCAGGTGGAGGGCGGGCACGACCGCCTGTCGGCGGCGCGCGCCGAGCTCCGCGCCAAAGGGCGTTAGTGCTTGGACGCGGAACCGCGGCGCAGCATCGCCACGGCGTAGCTCAACAGGATCACGGCCGTCACGATGTAGGCCGCGATCATGTATCCGGCGTTGGCGGGAACGGCCTCAGGCATGGGCTCCACCTCCCGCGGTCTCCGCCTGCTCGCGCAACATCCCCAGCGCGTAGCGCTGCACGACGAACCCCACGTACAACAGCGTGAACACGGCGAACGAGAACAGCAGCGTCGTGAGCATCGGTCCGGGGAGCGACGGCGCGCTCGGCTTGAGGACGATCGGCTGCGGGTGCAGCGTGCGGAACATGTAGACGCTGAGGTGAATGAAGGGGAGCAGCACCAGCCCGCAGATCCCGAGCACGGCCGAATACCGCGCCCGCAGCCCGGGGTCGGTGACGGCGCCCCGCAGCACGAGATAGCCCAGGAACAAGAGGAAGAGGAAGAGCGTCAGCGTCAGCCGCGCATCCCACGTCCACCAGGTGCCCCAGACCGGCTTCCCCCAGAGCGGGCCGGTGGTCAGCATCACCATCGCGAACACCGTCCCCACTTCGGCGGACGCCTCCCCAAACCGGTCGAATCGCGGGTCTTTCAGAAACAGGTAGAGGATGCCGGCGATCCCGACGAGCGCCATCGCGAGCATGGCGCACCACGCCGAGGGAACGTGGAGGTAGAAGATCTTCTGCGCGGGACCCTGCACCCGCTCGACCGGCGTGAACGCCAGCGCGCGGACGAACACGCCCGCGAGCAGCGCGAGCGCGATCAGCGTGATCCAGCGTCCGGTCCGCACCAGCTTCATTCGTTCACCGTGGCGGGAAAGAGAAGAAACGCGAGCGTCACGAACACGATATCGAACGCCGCCAGCATTCTAAGCCAGCCGCCGACCTCGCTCAAGGGACGGCCGGCGAGCAGGGCTCCCGTGGTCAGGGCCGCCCACATCAGCGGCGGAATCATGAACGGCAGCACCAGCGTGGGCAGCAGCAGCTCGGCGAAGCGGGTGCGCGTCGTCATCGCGCTGAACAGCGTCCCCACGGCGACGAATCCGATCGTCGCGAGCGCGATCACCGCCACGAGCGGCAGGATCACCGGGAGGATCGGCACGTTGAAGAAGAGCGCGAACAGCGGCAGACCGACCGCCTCCACGATCCCGACGAACAGCAGATTGGCGAGCAGCTTGCCGAGGTAGATGCTGCTCCGGCCCACCGGCGCGAGCAGCAGCCCATCCAGCGCCTGGTTCTCGAGCTCCAGCTGAAACGCGCGGTTCAGCGCCAGCATCGCGGCGAACGTGAACGTCACCCACAGGATGCTGGGCGCGAGGTCGATCGCGGCGACGGCGGTGGGATCGCGCCCGAAGTTGAACACGACCAGCACGAGCACGGTGAACACGATCGCGGAGACGATGGCCGTGCGCGAACGGAACTCGACCAGCAGGTCTTTGCGCGCGACGATCCAGCCGTGGCGCCACCAGTCAGGCATCCGCGCCTCGATCGGCGCCGCCGATGGCGGCGCGATAGGCGTCGGCGATGGCGCCGGCGTCGCGGCCCGCGCGCGGCGCCAGGTGCACAAAGCGGCCGGCGCGCATGAACGCCACGTCGGTCGCGAGCTCGGTGCCCTCTTCGACGTTGTGCGTCACCAGCACGGCCGCCCGCCCCTGCGCCGCCTGCTGCGCGAGCAGCCGGCGGAACGTTTCGGCTGCCGTGCGGTCGAGGCCCGTGAACGGCTCGTCGAGCAGGAGCACGCGCGGGTCGTGGATCAGCGCGCGCGCGATCGCGACGCGCTGCACCAGGCCGCGCGACAGCGCGCGCACCGGCCGGTCGGCATGCTCGCCGAGGTCGAGCCGCGCGAGCAGCGCGTCGATGCGCGCCGCGAGCGCCGGCGGCCGCAGATCGTAGAGCGAGCCCCAGAAGCGCAGGTTTTCGCGGACGGTGAGCGTGCCGTAGAGCTGCGGCTGGTGGCCGATCCAGCCGACCGCCCGGCGGCCCCCTGCGATCCGGGCCGTTCCGCCGTGGGGGTGTATCAACCCCGCGAGCACTCTGAGCAGTGTGGTTTTCCCCGCCCCGTTGGGACCGAAGACGGCGAGGGTCTGTCCTGATTGAACGGTGAAGGAAACGTCGTCAAGAGCCCGGACGGCGCCGAAGGCGTGCCGGAGTCTCTCAGCCAGCAGCATCGATGGCGGCGGCGAGCTCGTTCAGATCGTACGGTTTGACCAGATAGCGGCTGTGGCCGAGGTCGAGCACATTCATCAGCGGCTCCATGCTCACGTAGGCCGTGGTCACGACCACCGGCAGGCTCGGCTGGGTCTCGCGAATGCGCTGCAGCAAGGCGATCCCATCGGTGTCGGGCAGGCGCATGTCCAGCACGAGGACGTCGGGATGGAAGTCGGCCAGCTGGCGCATCGCTTCGGCGCCGCTCGGTGCGTACGCCATCGCGTACCGGCCCTCGAAAAAGCGGCGGTAGGAATGTTGCAGCGCGGTTTCGTCCTCGACGAACAGCACCCTGCGCGGCGTTACGGAAGCGGACATGCGGGGCCAATATACGGTCCCGCGCCGCTCACGATACCCCGGTCTCCAGCTCAAAGAGGTCGTCCAGCTTGGTGAGGACCAGCAGGAAGCGCAGCTCCTCATTCGCACCCCGCAGGCAGACGGTCTGCCGGCGCTCGGCGGCCTTGCGCTGGATCAGCATCAACGCGCCCAGCCCGGCGCTGTCGACGCTGCGCGTGGCCGAGAGATCGATCACCAGACGACCCGCACCCTCGGCCAGGAGCTCCAGCACCGCGCCGGCCGCGCGACGGAAGGCGGTACGCGACTCGAGATCGAGCCGCTCGGGCGCCGCCAACGTCTTCTCCATCGGACGCGTGGACATCACAGTGTTCTCCGCGAGGCTGGGTAGCATGGTTCCTCCGCCCTCGCCATATGCGACTCCGGTGCCAAAGTCGCTAACCCGCGCTCGGTCAAGCGGTTGGGTCAAAACCGGTGAGCGCGCTCACCTCGAACCGTGCCGCAGACCGAACGGTGCGGCGCAACTTGCTAGACTTCCCCTCTTCCTTAATATCTCCCAATGACGACCGATCGCATCGAAACGCTGCTCGATGAGCAGCGCCGCTTTGCCCCCCCCGCCGCGTTCTCGGCTGCCGCCCTGGTGCGGGATCTGACCCCTTACGAGCGCGCCCGACAGGACCGGGAAGGCTACTGGGCCGACTGGGCCCGCCAGCTCGAGTGGATGCGCCCCTGGGATCGCGTGCTCGAGTGGACGCCGCCCCATGCCAAGTGGTTCGTGGGCGGCAAGCTCAATGCCTCGGTCAACTGTCTCGACCGCCACGTCCGCGCCGGGAACGGCGGGCGGACGGCCCTCATTTGGGAAGGCGAGCCACCCGGCGACGAGCGACGCATCACGTACGCGGAGCTGCACGCGGACGTTAACCGCTTCGCCAACGTGCTGAAGGGCCTGGGGGTGCGGCGCGGCGATCGCGTCGCGATTTACCTGCCGATGGTCCCCGAAGTGGCGGTGGCGATGCTCGCCTGCGCCCGCATCGGCGCGGTGCATACGGTGGTGTTCGGCGGCTTTTCCGCGGAATCGCTGCGCGACCGGATTGACGACGCCAAGGCGAAGGTGGTGGTCACGGCGGACGGCGGGTACCGCCGCGGCGCCGTCGTGCCGCTCAAGCAGAATGCCGACGAGGCGATCGCCGCGACGCCCGGTATCGAGCACGTCGTCGTGCTGCGGCGCACCGGCCAGCCCGTCCCGATGCGGGCGGGGCGCGACCGCTGGTGGGACGATCTGATGGCGGGCGCGGCCGCCGACTGTCCGCCCGAGCCGATGGATGCCGAAGACCCGCTCTACATCCTCTATACCTCCGGCACCACCGGGAAGCCGAAAGGCATTCTGCATACGACGGGGGGATATCTCACGCACGTCTACGCGACCACCAAGTGGGTGTTCGATCTCAAGGACAGCGACGTCTTCTGGTGCACCGCCGACGTCGGGTGGGTGACCGGCCATTCGTACGTCGTCTACGGTCCGCTCGCGCTCGGCGTGACCGCACTGATGTACGAAGGCGCGCCCGACCATCCTGGGAAAGACCGCTTCTGGGCGATCTGCGCGAAGCACGGCGTCACGGTGTTCTACACGGCGCCGACCGCGATTCGCGCATTCATGAAGTGGGGCCCCGAGCTGCCGGCGCGTCACGACCTCTCGCGCCTGCGGCTGCTCGGCAGCGTGGGCGAGCCCATCAACCCGGAAGCGTGGATGTGGTATCACCGCACGATCGGCGGCGGCCGCTGTCCCATCGTCGATACGTGGTGGCAAACGGAGACCGGCGGCATCATGATCACGCCGCTGCCCGGGGTCACCACCACGCGGCCCGGCTCCGCGACGATCGCCTTCCCCGGCATCGAGGCCACGCTGCTCGACGGCGAAGGACGGGAAGTGCAGGTCGGCGGCGGGTATCTCGCGATCACGTCGCCGTGGCCCGGCATGTTGCGCACGATCTGGGGCGACGACGAGCGCTACCGCCAGGTGTACTGGAGCAAGTGGCCCCAGACGTACTTCCCGGGCGACGGCGCCAAGCGCGAGGACGACGGGTACTTCTGGATTCTGGGGCGCGTGGACGATGTGCTGAACGTCGCGGGGCACCGCATCGGCACGATGGAGGTCGAGAGCGCGCTGGTCGATCATCCCGCGGTGGCGGAAGCCGCGGTGGTGGGCAAGAGTCACGAGCTCAAGGGTCAGGCGCTCGCGGCGTTCGTCACCCTCAAGGAAGGGCTCCAGGCGACGGAGCCGCTGCGCGAGGAGCTGAAACAGCACGTCGCGAAGAAAATCGGCGCGCTGGCCCGGCCCGACGACATTCTGTTTTCGGCGGATCTCCCCAAGACCCGCAGCGGGAAGATCATGCGGCGGCTCCTCAAGGACATCGCCGAGGGGCGGGCCCTCGGCGACACTACGACGCTGGCCGATCCCGCCGTGGTGGCCCGGCTGAAGGATCAGTACGAAGCGCAGGAGTCCTGAGCGCGGCGAGCGACACGATCCAGATCGCGGTGATGATCACCGCGCTCGCGACACACCAGCGGCAGATCGCGTGGATGACGAACAGCTCGAGGTACGTGAGCCACAGCGTGAACACGAAGCCGCCGGTCGCGAGCGCCGCCAGCCACACCAGCGGCCGGCGGCGCGCGCGGGTGGCGGGGCGCAGCGAGAACAGCGCGATCGCGAGGATCGCCGCGTACCCCGCGACGCCGTAGAACGCCACCGGGACGCCCAGGAACCGCGCCCAGCGGCTGGCCTGCACGACGTCGCAGCCGCCGGTCCCGCATTAGATCTCGCCGCCGACGAGCTGATTCAGCCAGAGATACGACGCGACGAACAGCCCGACGAGCGCGAGCAGCGCGATCGCCTGCCGGTGACGCACTAGCGGCGCGCGGCCTCTTCCACCGCAGCCTTGAACGCGTCGGAGTTGCTGCGCCCGGTGTACTTCACGCCGTTGATGTAGAACGTGGGCGTGCCGTCCACCAGCCGCTGCTCGCCTTCCTGGCGGCTGAACTCGATCCGCGACGCGTAGCGCCCGCTGTGCATGCACTCATCGTAGCGGCCGGGATCCACCCCGGACGCGCGCGCCATGTCCCGGAACAGCCGGGACGGATCGCGGCCCGTCTGCGCCCACGAGTGATTGTAGAAGAGCTGGTCGTGCATTTCCCAGAACTTCCCCTGCTCCCCGGCGCATTGCGCGGCGTGCGCGGCGAGCCGCGCGTAGGCATGCATCGGCAGCGGATAGTCGCGATACCGCCAGCGGACTTTCCCCGTCTCGATCAGCTGCGCCTTGATCGTCGGCATCTGGATCGTCGCAAAGCCGGCGCAGGCCGGGCACTCGAAGTCGCCGTACTCCGTCACTTCGACGGGGGCGTCCTCGCGGCCCAGCGTGTAGCCGCGGAAGCCGTCGTCCACCACCGCCGTGGGGGCGGTCGTCGCCGCGGCCGACGAGCCGGAACTCGTCGTGAGCATGTAGACCAGGATGGCGGCCAGCGCCACCGCCAGCACGCCGAATACGACGTAAAACCGGTTCATTCCTCCGCGTCCCCTCGTTTCCATGGTTCGTCCTCGTCGCCGGCATCGTCGAACGACAGCTCGCCGAGCCGCTGCTCCGACTCCTCCACGATGCGGCGGCTCTCGGCGACTTCCGGCGTGTCGTAGGTGCTGCGGACCTCGTAATGAAACAGCTCGCTTCTCGCATTGCCCAGCAGTTTCTGCAGCTCGGGCGCGGCCTCGAGCAGCCGCCCGGCTCGATCCAGCTCCGCTATCCGCTCGGCCAGCGCGCGCAGCAGCGCGACGAGGCGCTGCGCCCGTTCCGGGCCGTAGACTTCTTCATTCATGGGCCCCTCCTGGAACACGGGAACCCGTGCTCCCGCCGTGGCATTATAGCATCTAACCGATTATCTTGCGGCGCCGTTCCACCAACGAGGAGGCAGCACGCATGGCCAAAAAGCGAAGTGAGCCCCGGAAGTACGCGATTCCCACGAATTTCGAACAGGCCCGCGACGAGTTGTTCTCGCACATCCTGCGCTGTGGTGTGCTCGAGGCGACGGTCGAGCATCAGAAGGAATGGTTCGACGATACGATGCTGTACCTGGCCGATCGCTTCGGGGATCTGACCGACACCGAGCTGGAACAGCTGCGCACCTTGGGCGAGCGGTATTGCCGCCCGGTCGTGGCCCGGACGGCGCCCGTCGGCGCCTAGTCGGGGATCATCTCTCGTGGCTATCGGGCGCCCGCGACACGGGCGCCCTTTTCGTTCCCCCTACCCCCGCCACCACGCGGGGAACCACCGCACCCGCCACCCCGCCGACGCGCGCACGCCGCCGCCGATTCCCAGCTCCACGTACCACGACTCGCCGCCGATGCTCCCGCGCCGGCCCGGCGCCCCCTCGAGGCCGACGAGCAGCGCGATGAACCCGGCGCCGGGGCCGGCGC
>JAUYMC010000029.1 GCA_030699545.1 Gemmatimonadales bacterium
CGGCGGCCGCGGCCCGGCGCACCGCGGTGCGCGGCGCGTCGCCCGGCTTGCCGATGCCGACGAGCAGAATGCGCTGCGCCTTGCCCGCGCTATACACGAGCAGCAAGTCGTCGCGCTTGCCTTGATAGTCGCCCGCGCTGAACGCGCGGCCGAGCATCGGGTCGAGGTCGGCCAGCGACCCTGGCAGTGCCGATCCCTGCGGGACCGCCACGGCGAGCAGCGGCGTTTCGATTTGTGCGAACGCTTGTGACACGATGCGAGTTTTCACGCGAGATGCTCGATGATGGTGTCGGCGAACGCGGAGGTAGACACCTCCGTGGCGCCCGGGAGCTGGCGCGCGAGATCATACGTCACCCGTTTCGTGAGCACGGCTGCTTCCAATCCCCGCACGATGGCGCGGGCGACGTCGTCCCACCCCAGCTCCTCGAACATCATCACGCCGGACAGGATCACGCTGCTGGGGTTCACTTTGTCCTGCCCCGCGTACTTCGGCGCGGTGCCGTGCGTCGCCTCATACACCGCGTAGCCGTCGCCGACATTGCCGCCGGGCGCGAGGCCCAGCCCGCCGACCTGCGCCGCCGCGGCGTCGGAGAGATAGTCACCGTTGAGGTTCGGCGCCGCGATCACGGAGTACTCCCGCGGACGCAGCACGAGCTGTTGGAACATCGCATCCGCGATGCGGTCCTTGATGAGGACTTTGCCCTGCGGTACCCGCGCGCCGCCTGTGTCCGACTCGGGAATGGTCTGCGCCCCAAACCGCTCGGCCGCCACCGCGTACCCCCAGTCGCGAAACCCGCCCTCGGTGAACTTCATGATGTTGCCCTTGTGCACGAGCGTCACCGAGGGGCGGCCACTCTTGATCGCGTACTGAATCGCTTTCACCACCAACCGCTGCGAGCCGAACTTGGACATCGGCTTGATGCCGATGGCGCTTTCCGGGCGGATCTTGGCGCCGAAGCGGTCGCGCAGGAACTCGATCAGGGCGCGGGCCTCGGCGCTCTCGGCCTGGTACTCGATGCCGGCATAGACGTCTTCGATGTTCTCGCGGAAGATCACGACGTCGAGCCGGCCCGGATTGGTGACGGGCGCGGGCACGCCCTTGAAGTAGCGCACGGGGCGGATGCAGGCGTAGAGATCGAGCAGCTGGCGCAGCGCGACGTTGAGCGAGCGCATGCCGCCGCCCACCGGCGTCGTCAGGGGTCCTTTGATCGCCACGCGATAGCGCCGGATGACGTCCAGCGTCTCGTCGGGCAGCCAGCTCCCGGTGGCCTTGAAGGCCTTCTCCCCGGCGAGCACTTCGAGCCACTCCACTTTGCGGGCGCCGCCGGAGGTCTTGGCGATGGCGGCGTCGAACACACGCACCGCGCCCCGCCAGATGTCCGGGCCGGTGCCATCGCCTTCGATGAACGGAATGGTGGGCTGATCGGGGACGATCCAACGGCCGTCCTGGTACGCGATGCTGGGCATGTCGGCGTGCAGTTTACCTTACCGCCGGAAAAATGGAAGCGCGAGAAAACGCACGCCGCGACGTTCTCCTTCACGCCGCCGGAGGGCCGCAAGGCCTGAACGACGCGGTCTACCAGCCGAGGGCCAGACCCGCGCTGAGGACGAGGTCGTTCTGGAACCGGCGGCTGCCGTCAAAGTCGCCGCCGTAGAAATAGTCTTCGATCTCGAGCCGCAGACCGACCGAGTTCGAGAACGGGATCCGGAAGCCGAGGCCCACGACGCCGCCCCAATCGGTCACGCTCTCGTCGTCATCCACGACGTCACGACCGCGCCGGATGATCGCCGGCCCGCCGCTCAAGAACACGCCGAACCGCGATTCTGCGGGGCTCAGGCCCACCATCAGCTTGAGCCCGCCGAGGAACACTTCCGTGCTGCGCGCTTCGTTGATGGTCGTGCCATCGCTGATGCGCACCCGGGCCGGAGTAAAGCCGCCCGTGAGCTCGAAGCCGATCGGGCTCCGGCCCCAACTGGTCAGGCGCGCGCCGAAAATGAAGCTGTTGTGGCGCTCGATGTCCCGCCCCACGGCGCTGAACTCATTGCGCGTGGGAACGTAGGCGCCGCCCCAGGGGGTGACGGAGAAGCCGCCCTGCGCGGCGGATGGCGATGCGCCGACCGTGCCTACCACGCCCACCAGCGCGATCGCGCCCACCCATGCTCTCGTGCCTCCGAACATAACCGGACCTCCAGATAGGGTTTGCCGCCGCACCCGATTGCTCCGGCGGACACAGCGGACGATGGTCGAGGCCCCACCCCTGTCTCAATCGCTCCGGCGGGCCGTTTTCGGGCTACCACTCCCGAGCTAAACGTCGACAGGGCTTGACGCCTAATCCCCGGCACAACGTCACCATCACCATCGGCGGGAGCCCCGCCGGAGCGTTCCGCGCAACCCTGACTCACGAGCCGGGTTAAGCCCAAAGTAGGATTGTGGGATGCGCGCCCAGGCCCGATCCTTGGGTTTCCTCTTTCGCCCTGTGGTGGCCATGCCGACGCCCTCGACTCCTCCCCTGAGCACGCTGTTGTTGGATGCGCCGGTCGGCCGGCATTTCGCGCAGCTCCACAGCGACGCCCAGAACCTCACCGACTCGGTCGTGCTGTTCGTGGAGACGGGTCTGCACCGTGGCAATGGCGTCGTGGTCGTCGCGTCGCGCGACACCATGGACCGCTACCTCGATCGACTCACCGCGGGGGGGGCGGACGTCGAGGCGGCGCGCCGCTCAGGTCAGCTGGTGCTGCGCAATGCGGAAGACAGCCTGGCGCGCATCATGGTCGGCGACATGCCGGATTGGTCCAACTTCCGGCGCCTCGTGGGGAGCATGCTCGAAGAGGTCCAGGCATTCGGGCGCACGACGACGCGCGCGTACGGCGAGATGGTCAACGTGTTGTGGCGGGGAGGCCAGCCGCTGGCCGCCATTCGACTCGAGGAATACTGGAACGAGCTCGCGCGGCTCTATCCGTTCTCCCTCTTCTGTGGCTACATGGTCGACAGCCACGAGCATGAAACGTATCGTGCCCCCCTGGGCGAGATCGGGCGCACGCATACCGACGTGCTGGCGTCGCAGGACGACGAGCGCTTTCGCGAAGCCCTCGATCATGCGAGCCGGGACATTTACGGCCTCCCGTTGACCCAACTCGTCACGCAGTCGGGCGCCGAAACGGACGCCGGCGAGCGGCGCCTACCGGAAGCGCAACGGACGATGTTGTGGATCATGCGACATCTGCCGGAAACGAGAGGTGAAGTGCTGCGGCGGGTGCGGCGCTACTACCAGAACGGAAGGGGCGCGTCGGCGCCCTGACCTGTGCGGGGCACGGCCGCTGCCCGCCCGTGCACATCCGGCCGTCGAACGTCATCAGCGCCTTCCAAGTCTTCGTCGAACATCAGATCGCGTCCCGTGCCCTGCTCCGCCGGCGACGGGGCGAAGGAGAGGCCACGGCCTCGAGCCGGCCGGCGATCCAGGTCGTGGAGCGGAGGTCAGAGGTGCCCGAGGAGAGAATCGAACTCTCACGCCGTTGCCGGCACAGGATTTTGAGTCCTGCGCGTCTGCCAGTTCCGCCACTCGGGCACGTGGGGCGAGGAATATAACCGACTTGCGAGAATGCTTCGCGAGCGGTATGCTGGACCTAGACTTGTGAATTAATTCACATACTCGGAGGCTCGCATGGCCGGCAAGAGCAAATCCGACGGGAAGTCGCGCTGGTCCGCCGGTGTCGCGCCGTACGCCGAAATGGGCTACTACGAGCCCGATTACGTCCCCCAACCGTCCGACATCCTCTGCGCCTTCCGCTTCGTGCCGCAGGAGGGTATCGAGCCCATCGAAGCCGCAGCCGCCGTGGCGGGCGAATCTTCGACGGCGACCTGGACCGTGGTGTGGACCGACCGGCTGACGGCCTATGAGAACTACCAGGCGAAGTGCTATCGCGTCGACCCCGTCCCGGGCACGGACCAGTACATCGCCTATATCGCCTATAACCTCGACCTCTTTGAAGAGGGGTCGATCGCCAACCTGACGTCCTCGATCATCGGCAACGTCTTCGGCTTCAAGGCGCTGAAATCGCTGCGGCTCGAGGACATGCGGATCCCGCCGCATTACGTGAAGACGTTCCACGGCCCGCCGCACGGCGTCGTCATGGAGCGCGAGTACCTCAACAAATACGGCCGGCCCCTGCTCGGCGCGACGGTCAAGCCCAAGCTTGGCCTCTCGGCGCGCAACTACGGCCGCGTCGTGTACGAGGCGCTGCGCGGCGGCCTCGACTTCACCAAAGACGATGAGAACATCAACAGCCAGCCGTTCATGCGCTGGCGCGACCGCTTTCTGTTCGCCATGGAAGGCGTGGCGCGCTCGATGGCCGATACGGGTGAAATCAAAGGCCATTACATGAACGTCACGGCCGCGACGATGGAGGACATGTACGAGCGCGCCGAGTTCGCCAAGGAGATCGGCAGCGTGATCGTCATGATCGATCTGACGATCGGGTACACGGCGATCCAGTCGATGTCGAAGTGGGCGCGGAGGAACGGCGTCATCCTCCACCTGCACCGCGCCGGCCACGGGACCTACACCAGGCAGAAGACGCACGGCGTGAATTTCCGCGTCATCGCGAAGTGGATGCGGCTCGCGGGCGTCGATCATATCCACGCCGGCACGGTCGTGGGCAAGCTCGAAGGCGATCCCAACGCGATCCGTGGCTACTACAAGACGCTGCTCGCCAACAACGTGGAGCCCGACCCTGCCCTGGGCCTCTACTTCGAACAGGATTGGGCGTCGATGCCCTCGTGCATGCCCGTCGCGTCGGGCGGTATCCACGCGGGGCAGATGCATCAGCTGCTGCACTATCTCGGCGAGGACGTGGTGCTCCAGTTCGGCGGCGGGACGATCGGGCATCCCGACGGGATCGCCGAGGGCGCGACGGCCAATCGCGTGGCGGTCGAGGCGATGATCCAGGCCCGCAACGAGGGCCGCGACTATCTGCATGAAGGGCCGGACATCCTGGCGAAGGCGGCGCGCTGGTCGCCGTCCCTGTACAAGGCCCTCGAGGTCTGGAAAGACATCACGTTCAACTTCGAGTCCACGGACGTGCCGGACGCCATCGCCACCGTGACCGTCTAGGCGGAGACGCGAGACCATGCGAATCACCCAGGGGACGTTCTCGTATCTGCCGGAGCTCTCCGACGAGCAGATCACGGCGCAGCTCCAGTACTGCCTGGACAACGAGTGGGCGGTGTCGGTCGAGTACACCGACGACCCGCACCCCAGGAATGCGTACTGGGAGATGTTCGGCATGCCGCTGTTCGACTTGAAGGATCCCGCGGGCATCATGCAGGAGATCACCGCCTGCCGGAAGGCGTTTCCGCGCCACTATATCCGGGTCAACGGCTACGACCGGCGCTACCGGCGCCAGACGATGGCGCTGAGCTTCCTCGTCAACCGGCCGCCCGAGGAGCCCGGCTTCCGGCTCGAGCGGCAGGAAAGCACCGACCGCGTGGTTCGCTACACGCTGCATGCGTATGCGACCGACCGTCCGGCCGGAGAGCGGTACGGAGCCTAAGGCAGTCGCCGAGCGCGTGGATCTCGACGCCGAGTTCCGGGCGTCGAACATCCAACCGCTGCTCGACGAGCTCGACCGGGAGCTGATCGGTCTCACGCCGATCAAGACCCGGATCCGGGAAATCGCCGCCCTGCTGCTCGTGGCCCGGCTGCGCGAGCAGCGCGGCCTGACGAGCGACCGCCCCACCCTGCACATGAGCTTCACCGGCAAGCCCGGAACGGGCAAGACGACCGTGGCGCTGCGCATGGCGTCGATCCTCCACCAGCTCGGCTACGTTCGGAAAGGCCACCTCGTCGTGGCCACGCGCGACGATCTCGTCGGCCAGTACGTGGGTCACACCGCGCCGAAGACCAAGGAAGTCCTGAAGCGGGCGATGGGCGGCGTGCTGTTCATCGACGAGGCCTACTACTTGCACCGGCCGGAGAACGAGCGCGACTACGGGCAGGAGGCGATCGAGATGCTGCTCCAGGTCATGGAGAACCAGCGGGAGGATCTCGTCGTCATCCTGGCCGGCTATCGGGACCGGATGGAGACGTTCTTTCAGTCCAACCCGGGTTTTCATTCGCGGGTGGCGCATCATCTCGATTTTCCGGACTACGCGCTCGACGAGCTGATGGCGATCGCCGAGCTGATGCTTGGCCGCCAGCAGTACGGGCTGGACGATGCGTCACGCGCGGCGTTCCGGGAGTATTTGGCGCGGCGCATGGAGCAGCCCCACTTCGCGAACGCCCGCAGCGTCCGCAACGCACTCGACCGCGCGAAGCTGCGCCAGGCGAACCGCCTGCTGCGGCTTGGCGGGCAGGTGACGGACGAGGAGCTCACCCGGCTCGACGCCGCCGACATCCGGCAGAGTCGAGTCTTCGGCGACGAGACGACCGACCAGGAGCGACCATGAGGGAAGGATTCGGCGCGGGCCGTCCGATCATGCTGTGCCTCGTCGGCGATTCTGGCGCCGGGAAGTCCACGCTGTCGAACGGCGTCGTCGCTATCCTCGGCCCCGACCGCGTCACCGACATCTGCCTGGACGACTACCACTCGCTCGATCGCGTGGGACGCCAGGCGAAGCAGATCACCGCGCTGCATCCCGACTGCAATCACCTCGACCTCATCGCGCAGCACATGCGGCTGCTGCGCCACGGCGAGACGATCTTCAAGCCGGTGTACGACCATTCGGACGGCACCTTTGGCCCGCCGGAATTCGTCACCCCGACCTCCATCATGCTGGTGCACGGGTTGCACGGCTTGTACACGCCGGAGCTGCGGCGCCAGTGGGACGTCTCGATCTTCCTCGATCCCGATCCCACGCTGCGCGTGGACTGGAAGATCAAACGCGATACGTCCAGGCGCGGCTACACGCGGGACGAGGTGCTCCAGCAGCTGGAGCATCGGCGGCACGACTCCGAGGCCCATGTGATGCCGCAGCGGGAAACGGCGGACATCGTCATCTCCTTCGCGCCGGGCGAGGACTACGCCTCCAAGCCCGACAATGCGCGGCTGAACGTCCGCATCCAGCTGCGCCACCCGATTCCGCTCCCGGACCTCGAGGGGGTGCGACTCGAGCGCGGCGCCGACGGGACCGACCGGCTGGAGATCAGCGGCGCGATCAGCGATACGGCGACCCGGGCGATCGAGAATCGCCTGTGGAGTCTGATGCCGACCGCGCAGAACCTGCGCGCCGATCGACTGGGAATTTTCGTGGATGGGACCGAGGACCGCCGGTCGAACCCGCTGGCGGTCACGCAGCTGGTGTTGACGTACTACCTGGTGAAGGTGACGGCGCTGGTCCTCAAGGAGGAGCAGCGCCGCCACGACGCGGCCGCCGTCTCTAGATAGGCCGCCGTCCCGGACCGCGCGGCCGGCGGCGTTCACCGGGCGCGCCCGGCCCCATGCGACCGCGGCGCTGCTCCCGCATCTCGTTCACCCGGCGATGCAGGCGTTCGCGCATCAGCCCCAGCCGCGCGCGCTGGACCGGCGTGAGATACCCGGCCAGCTCGCGGTCTTCGTCCTGATCGATCTTGAGCAGTTCGGCGCGGCCCCCGTGGATCGCGTCCATCAGCTTGCGCACGCTGTCGGCGTTGGCCGCCACGCCGGGCTGCATCTGCCCCTCGAGCGCCCGCCGGCGCTCCATCTGCTGGCGGCCCAGCTCGCGCCGCCGAATGCCGAACCGCTCCTGGCTGGCCTGGAGCTTCGTTGCCTGGTCGGGCGTGAGCTGGAGTTGCTCCTGCACCCGCTGGCGGAACCGCTGCTCGATCTGACCGCGCAGCCGCCCCGCCTCGGTGGTATCGCGTTGCCGCGGTTCCTGCGCCGCCAAAACGGACAGCGGCGCGATGACGGCGAAGACGACGGACATGGACAGTCGCTTCATTTATCCCTCCAGGGTGCGCAGGACAGCACGGAGCTGCAGCGCGTCGAGTTCGGTGAGATCACTTCCGCCTTCGGGCGGCCCCAACCCGCCGACACCGCCGGGGCCTGATGTATCGTCCAGCGCGGCGAGGAGCTCCCGCAGCTCCTCGGCCGACAAATCACTCAAATCATCCGCGACGAAGTACGCGCTTTCGACGCCGGCGCGCCCATTCTGCCGCACGACTTCCCGGACGGCCAAGCCGCCCCCGAGCAGTGCGACGACCGCGGCGGCAATACGGAGCCAGCCGAAGCGCGTGGGCGGAGCCTCGCGCAGTCTCCGCGTGACCGCTTCCGCGACCCGATCGACGTTGACCCGATCGGCCGCAGCCGCGCCCAGCCGGCGCGCCGCGTCCCACAGCTCCCGATCGTCCAATGGTTCGTCGTGCTTCATTCGACCAGCTCCTTGAGACGTTTCACCGCGTGGTGGTAATGGACCCGTGCGGCACCGGGACTCGTATTGAGCGCAGCGGCGATCTCCGCATACTCGAGCCCCTGCTGTGCGCGCAGCAGAAAGACTTCGCGCTGCAATCGCGACAGCTTGCGGAGCCCGCTCGCGAGCCGGGTCACCGCCTCCCCCGCCTCGGCCAGCTCGTGGGGCGTCCCGCCCCGGTCCAGGATCCGATCGTCCAGGGGGACCACGTGCTGGCGCGCGGCCCGACGGCCCTGGTCCCGCGCGACGTTGGCGCCGATCGCCAGCAGCCAGGTCCGAAACCGGCACTGGCCGCGAAACCCGCCGAGCGCGCGGAACGCGCGAATGAACGTCTCCTGCACAACGTCCTCGAGCTCGGCCTCGGGCACACCCGCGCCCGCCACGAACTGCGCGAGCGCCCGGGCGTGCCGCCGCACCAACTCGGCGGCCGCCTGCTCGTCGCCTCCCTGCCACGCGGCTATCAGGGCCGCATCGGGAGATGGCTCTGCGCCCGCCGGTTGCGGTAGCGTCATGGACTCCATGCGTTGGACGTCTGCCCCCCTCGGTTATTAAGTAGCACCTTGTCTCCCGCGGGACCCAGGGGTAGGTTGCGGTTCGAACGCTCGTTCGAACTATGCGCCCCTACGACGAACGCCTCGATCATCTCCTCGCCCAAGCTGCCCGGGTCTTCGCCGAGCAGGGATATCATTCGACCACGATGCGGGGGTTGGCCGCGGCAAGCGGGATGTCGCTCGCCGGGATGTACTACTACGTCCGGGGGAAGGAAGATCTCCTCACGCTCATTCAGGAGCGCTGCTTCACGCAGGTGCTCGCGGGCGCCGAGCGGGCGGTCGCCACGGCCACCGACCCCGTCGAGCGCCTCCACGCCTTCATCCGGCATCACGTGACGTTTTTCGCCCAGCACATGGCCGAGATGAAGGTGCTCTCGCACGAGCCGGCCCGCGGGGTCAGCGCCCTGAAGCGGCGCTATGTGAATCGGCTCGAGCAGCTGCTGCGCGATGTCGCGCCCGACGAGGCGACGGTGGACCGCCACGCGGCGGGGTACATCCTGTTTGGCATGATGAACTGGATTTACACCTGGTACGACCCGGCGGGCGCGATCGAACCGCGCCGCCTGGCCGATCTCATGGCGCGCATTTTCCTCGGGGGGTTCCTCGAGGCGCGCCCTACGGCTCACGCAAGGGGATGACGCACCATGGCGACGATGACTGAACCGCACGTGAAAACGCTCATCCAATACCGCGTGGAGGACGGGCTCGCGATCATCGAGCTCGACGATCCCCCGGCGAATACGTATACGTACGAGATGATGCGCCAGATCGACGAGGCGGTCCTCAAGGCCCGCTTCGACGACGGCGTGTACGTCATCGTGATCCGCGGCAAGGGCGAGAAGTTCTTCTCAGCGGGCGCGAACATTGCGTACCTCAACAGCATCACGCCCCGGTACAAGTACTTCTTCTGTCTGCACGCCAACGAAACGCTGAACCGGCTCGAGCAGACGCCCAAACTGACGATCGCCGCGCTCAACGGGCACACCGTCGGCGGCGGGCTCGAGATCGCGATGGCGTGCGATCTCCGCCTCGCCAAGCAGAACGCCGGCAAGATCGGCCTGCCCGAGGTGAACCTCGGCGTGCTTCCCGGCACCGGCGGTACCCAGCGCCTCGCGCGGATCGTCGGGAAATCGCTCGCCATCGAGCTGATGGTGAAGGGCGAGACGTTCTCGTTCGAGCGCGCCACGGAGCTCGGCCTGGTCAACGACGTCTTCCCTGCCGATTCCTACTGGGAGCAGGTGATTCTGTACGCCCGGCAATTCTGCCCGCCGCACAAGGCGTCGAAGGCGGTCGGCTTGATCAAGCGGGCGGTGCAGTCGGGGGCCGAAGTGCCGTTCGAGTCGGGCCTCGCGATCGAGCGCGAGCTGCAGCAGCAGCTGTTCCAGAGCGAGGACGCGAAGGAAGGCATCGCCGCCTACACCGAGAAGCGCGTGGCGGAGTTCAAGGGGAAGTGAAGACCGACCTCTTCATTAATAACGAGTGGCGCCCCGCCACGTCCGGGAAACGGTTTCCCGTCGTCAATCCCGCGACGGAAGAAGTGCTGGCCGAAGTCGCGGCCGGAGACGCCGCCGACGTCGATACCGCGGTGCGGGCGGCGAAGGCCTGCTTTGAATCGCAAGCGTGGCGGGAGATGTCGGGGAGGAAGAGAGGGACACTCCTCTTTAAAGCGGCAGATCTGCTCGAAGCCCGGCTCGACGAAGTCGCCCGGCTGGAGACAGCACAGAACGGCAAGACGCTGTTCGAGTCGAAGATCGAAATCGGCATGGTGGTCAACACGCTGCGGTATTACGCAGGGTGGGCCGACAAGATCACGGGCGACACGCTGCCCGTCGAAGGGCCGTTCTTCACGTACACCCTGCGCGAGCCGATCGGCGTCGTCGGGGCGATCGTCCCCTGGAACTTTCCGCTGAACATCGCCAGCTGGAAATTCGCCCCCGCCCTCGCCGCCGGCTGCACGATGGTCCTCAAACCCGCCTCGGAGACGCCCCTCACCGCCCTGCTCTTCGCCGAGATCGCGCTCGAAGCGGGGCTGCCGGCGGGGGCCTTCAACGTCATCGCTGGCGGCGGGTCGACCGCGGGCGCCGCGCTCGTGCGCCATCCCGACGTGGACAAGATCTCGTTCACCGGCTCGACGGAAATCGGCCGCCAGATCATGAAGACGGCCGCCGACACGAACAAGCGCGTGACGCTCGAGCTGGGCGGCAAGAGCCCCAACATCATCTTTGCCGACGCCGATCTGAAAGCCGCCGTCCGCGGCGCCCAGACCGGCATTTTTTACGGCAAGGGGGAAGTCTGCGCGGCGGGGTCACGGCTCCTGGTCGAGAAGTCCGTGCATGCGCAGGTGATCGAGCAGCTCGCCGAGGGCGCCAAGAAGCTGACGCCCGGAGATCCCCTCGATAAGAACACCCGCATGGGGGCCCTCGTCTCCAAGAAGCAGCAGGAGACGGTCCTCTCCTACATCCAGAAGGGTGTGGACGAAGGAGCCCGGCTGGTGGCCGGCGGCAAAGCGGCGAAGCCCAACGGTAGGGGCTACTACGTGGAAGCGACGGTCTTCGACGCCGTGCAGCCCGAGATGACGATCGCGCGCGAAGAGATCTTCGGCCCGGTGCTGGCCGTGCTGACGTTCGACGACTTCGAGCAGGGCGTGCAGCTCGCGAACCAGACGATCTACGGCCTCGCGGCGGGCATCTGGACGAAGGACATCCAGAAGGCCCATCGAACGGCCAAAGCGATCCGCGCCGGCACGGTGTGGATCAATTCGTACAACTCCTACGATTCGGGGGCGCCGTTCGGCGGCTTCAAGGCGTCTGGATTCGGGCGTGACCTGGGCCGCGAAGCGATCGAGGGATATCTCGAGACCAAGACTGTGTGGGTCGCATTGTGACGGAAGCCTTCATCACGGCCGCGCTGCGCACGCCCGTCGGAAGGCACGGTGGGTCGCTTGCCGGCGTGCGCCCGGATGACCTCGCGGCAGTTGCGATAAAGGCGGTCGTCGAGCGAGCGAACGTCGATCCGTTGACCATTGACGATGTCATTCTCGGGTGTGCTAATCAGGCGGGCGAAGACAACCGCAACGTCGCCCGGATGGCGCTGTTGCTCGCGGGCCTTCCGGTGGAAGTGCCGGGTCAGACAGTGAACCGGCTGTGCGGCTCCGGGCTGCAGGCGGTCGCCAGCGCCGCGCAGGCGATCAAGGCGGGCGAGGGCACGACGTTCATCGCCGGCGGCGTGGAGAGCATGACGCGGGCGCCGTACGTGATGCTCAAACCGGGCGAGCCGTGGAGCCGCCGGACCCCCGAAGTGGCGGACACGACCGTCGGCTGGCGCTTCACCAATCCCCGCTTGAAGACAGCATGGACCATCCCGCTCGGCGAGACGGCGGAGGTCGTGGCGGCGCGATACAAGATCAGTCGTGCCGAGCAGGATGCGTTTGCCGTGGAGAGCCAGCGGCGGGCCGAGCAGGCCCTGCGGGACTGCGTTTTCACCGACGAGATCGTGCCGGTGCCCCTGCCCGACGGGTCGATGTTCGCGAAAGACGAATACCCGCGGGCAGGGACCACGCTCGAGTCGGTCGCGAGGCTCAAACCGGCCTTCAAGAAGGATGGCACGGTCACGGCGGCGAGCGCGAGCGGCATCAACGATGGCGCGGCGGCGCTCCTGGTAACGGCCGTCCGGCCGTCCGGCCGTCCGGCCGTTGCCCGAATCGTCACGACCGCCGTGGCGGGCGTGGATCCGAGCTGCATGGGTCTGGGACCGATCCCCGCCACGAACAAGGCGCTCGCGCGTGCGGGCCTGACGATCGATCAAATCGACCTCGTCGAGCTGAACGAGGCCTTCGCGGCCCAGGCGATCGCGTGCATCCGCGAGCTCCGGCTCGATCCCGCCAAGGTCAACATCTACGGCGGCGGCATCGCGCTCGGCCATCCGCTCGGTTGCACGGGCGCGAAGTTGTTAACGACTCTCGTTCACGCCTTACATCGTACGAAGTCTTCCTACGGTTTATGCACCATGTGCATCGGCGTCGGCCAGGGCATCGCCATGATCGTGGCGCGCGTCTGATGGCGGCCTTTGAGCGCGTGCTGGTGGAAATCGCCGATGGGATCGGGACGATCACGCTCAACCGGCCCGACAAGCTCAACGCGGTGGATCCGGAGACCTGCGAAGACCTGATCGCGGCCCTGCGCATGCTGGCCGGGGCCGAGGCCGTGCGGGTCATGATCATCACGGGGGCGGGCCGGGCTTTCTGCGCCGGAGCCGATCTGCGCATCCTCGAGGCGCAGGGACCGGCCTTGGTGGCGGCGGGTAAAGAAATTGCGCTCACGATCCGGGCCGCTCCCAAGCCGGTGCTGGCGGCGGTGAATGGGACGGCCGCGGGAGGAGGCGCCAATCTGGCGCTGGCGTGCGACTACCGCCTCGCGTCGGATGGCGCGTCGATCGGCCAGGTGTTTCACAAGCTCGGCTTGGGCCTCGATTGGGGTGGCGCGTACTTCCTGCCGCGGCTCGCCGGCGTGTCGAAGTCGCTCGAGCTCGTGTGGAGCGCGCGCATGGTCCCGGCTGCCGAAGCGCTCGCGCTGGGGCTGTTCGATCGCGTGGTCCCCGCCGCCGATCTCGCGGCGGAGGCGAGGGCCCTGGCCGGACGCTGGGCGGCGATGCCGCCGCTCGCCGTCCGCAAGACGAAGGACGCGCTGTACCGGTCCGAGCGCAGCACGCTCGCCGCCATGCTGGATATCGAAATCGCCGATCAAACCGAGCTCTTTGCCACCGCCGAAGCGCGCCAACTGATGAGGAGCCGCTGATGGTCCGCAAACTCCACAACTTCGACGACTGGATCGACTACTTCCGCTACTGGCAGGATTCCATCGGGCTGCCGCAGGGCGATCTTCGCAAATACTCCTTCGACGCCAAGTTCGGCGATCCCGAGGTACCGCACATCGAGTTCGGCCATTACAAGGGTAACCGCAAGTGGCCGACGGTGATGCACATCCCCGATCAGCGCATCCGGGATGCGCTGCTCAATCTCATCGTCTATCAGGGCGACACCGAGTTCGCTTCGGTCGAGCAGCAGCGCAACCTGCTCCATCACGCGCCCTCCGACTACGACCTGCTGTCGCTGCAGCGCGTGATGACCGAGGAGATGCGCCACGGCTGGCAGATGTCGTATCTGCTGTGCCAGCATTTCGGCGACGAGGGCAAGCGCGAAGCCGCCAAGTTGCTGGAGCGCCGCGCCGACGAAGGCGAGCGGCTGCTCGGCTCGTTCAACGAGATCGTCGACAACTGGCTCGACTTCTTCACCTACACGCAGTACATCGACCGCGACGGCAAGTTCCAGCTCAAGATGCTGTCGGTGTCGAGCTTCGATCCGCTCGCGCGCTCGATGGGGCCGATGCTGAAAGAGGAGTCCTACCACCTCGGTACGGGCAACAACGGCCTGCTGCGCATCGTGAAGGCGGGCAAGATGCCGCCGGACGTCATCCAGCGGTTCTTCTACAAGTGGATTCCGACCGCGTTCGACCTGTTCGGGACCGACAACTCGTCGTCCGCGCACTGGGCCTACGTCTGGGGCCTCAAGGGCCGCTACGACGAGCGGGAGAACGTGCAGGAACCGGACAAGGCGAAGCTCAACGAGTACGCCCGGGGTCTCTATCGCCAGGAGATCGTCAAGCTCATCGAGCGGCTCAACATGTTCATCCCCGAGCGCGAACGGCAGCTGAAGGTGCCCGATCTCAAGTTCAACCGCCGGATCGGCCTGCACGCGCACCAGTATTTCACGGTGGACGGAGAGCCGATCGACGCCGCGAAGTATCCGGCGTATCTGGCGGAGGTCCTCCCCCGTCCCGAGGACATCGCGATCGTGCACGACATCGAACGAGAGCCGGACTGGATCGAGCCCAAGAAAGCGGACAGCCGAGAGCAGTGAAGCCGCTCGTCATCGCGCACCGGGGCGCCTCCGGCATCGAGCTGGAGAACTCCCTTGCCGCCCTGCGCGCCGCCGGTCCGCAGGGCGCCGATGGCGTGGAGCTCGACGTCCACGCGACCGCGGACGGGGAGCTGATCGTCCACCACGACGGCATCATCGGCGACGTGCAGATCCCCCTCGTGCGCGCGCGCGAGGTCATGGCGTTGCGGCTCTCGAACGGCGAGCCGCTGCCGACGCTGGCGCAGGCCCTGGACACCATCGGGCCGCGGCTCGAGGTCTTCGTCGAGGTGAAGACACTCGATCCCAAGTGGGACGATCAGCTGCTCGCCACGCTCGACCGCGGTCCGAACCCGCATGGCTACGCCGTGCACAGCTTTGCCTTCCACGTCGTCCGCCGGCTGGGCGAGAAGCGGCCGGACCTTCCGCGGGGCCTGTTGTCGGAGGTTTACACGAAGATGCCGCGGAAATCGCTCCAGGACGCCGCGGCGAATACGCTGTGGCAGGAACGTGCGACCGTCGATGAGCCGCTGATCCGCACCGTCCAGGCGATCGGCGCCCGGGTGTTCGTCTGGACAGTGGACGATCCGGCGGAGATGTCGCAGCTCATCGGGTGGGGCGCGGACGGGATCTGCACCAACTACCCCGATCGGGCCCGCCAGGCCGTGGACAAGATTCAGGCAGCATGACGCCCACACCCGCCGTCCGCCACGTGGCCGTCGTGGGGGCGGGCACGATGGGCCATGGCATCGCCTACGTCGTCGCCGCCGCCGGATGCAGCGTGTGCCTGACCGATGCCCGCGCCGACGCCCTGCCCCAGGCGCGCGAGCGCATCGAAGCGCTGCTCGCCGGCGGGCTGAAACGCGGCAGGCTGACGGCCGATGACCAGGCCGGGATCCGCGCGCGTGTGCAGCTCGAGCCCGATCTCGACAGCGCCGTGACCGGCGCGGATGCCGTGATCGAAGCGGTTGTGGAGGATCTCCCGCTCAAGCAGCAGCTGTTTGCGCGCGTCGAGCAGGCGGCGAGCGCCGATGCGCTGCTCGTCACGAACACGTCATCGCTGTCGATTGCCCGCATCGCCACCGGCATGCGGGCGCCCGCGCGCCTGGTCGGGATGCACTTCTTCAATCCCGTGCATCAGATGAAGCTGGTCGAGATCGTCACGCACGGTGCCGAGGGAAGCTCAGCGGTGGCCGCCGAGCGCGCCGCCGCGTTCGCGCGCCAGCTCGGCAAGGAGCCGATCGTCGTGCGCGACTCGCCAGGTTTCGCGTCGAGCCGCCTCGGCGTCGTGCTGGGACTCGAGGCGATGCGGATGCTCGAGCAGGGCGTGGCCAGCGCCGAGGACATCGACAAAGCGATGGAGCTGGGCTACAACCATCCGCTGGGGCCGCTCAAGCTCACCGATCTCGTGGGCCTCGATGTCCGGCTCGCGATCGCCGAGTACCTGCACGCGATGCTCGGGGGACCGCAGTACGAGCCGCCGAAGATCCTGCGCGAGAAGGTGAAGAAGGGCGAGCTGGGGAAGAAGACGAGAAAGGGGTTCTACACCTGGAGCGACTGACCCGTATCACCGATGTCCACGTCCACATCCAGCCCTGGCGCCAGCTCAAGCCGCAGGTCCAGGACGCGATGCGCAAAGGGAAGGAAGCCCATTGGGAGCGGCTGATCTCCCTGATGGACGACCCGCGCGCCCTGCTCGAAGTGATGGACCAGTCGGGCGTCTGGCGCGTGGGTCTCGTCAACTATCCGAGCCCCGACGTCATGGGATTCGACGACTCCACCAACACCTTCGCCGCAAAGTACGCCCGGGCGAACCCCGAGCGGCTGTTGCCCTACGGCGGCGTGCATGCGCGCGACACGACGGACCCGGCGGGGGATGTCGACCGGCTCGTCGACCTCGGCATTCGGCTGCTCAAAATCCACCCGCCCCATCAGGGCTTTCCGGCGAATGCCTACACGGACGGCCTGGACGCCCTGGGCGCCATCTACCGGCGCTGCGAGGAGCGGCGACTTCCGGTGATGGTGCATACCGGCACGTCCATCTTCCCGGGCGCGCGATCGAAGTACGGCAATCCGATGGAGCTGGACGACGTGGCGATCGATTTCCCCGACCTGCGCCTCGTCATGGCGCACGGCGGCCGGCCCCTCTACATGGAAGAAGCGTTTTTCATTCTGCGACGGCACGCGAGCATCCGGCTCGATGTGTCGGGCATTCCCCCGCTCAGATTGTTGGACTACTTTCCCCGCCTCGTCGAGATCGGCGACCGGGTGCTGTGGGGCACCGACTGGCCCAGCCCGGGCGTCAAGGACCTGCGCCAGAACATCGAGCAGTTCCTCACGCTGCCGCTGAGTGACGCGCACCGGCGGGCGATCCTCGAGACCAACGCCGCAGCCTTGTTTCCCATGGAGCCTCTTGATCATGCGTAGCCTCTTGCTCCCGGTCTTCCTCCTGCTCCCCCTCGGACTGTCCGCCCAGGATTCGGCGCGCGCGGGCTGGATCCAGTTCGAGCAGTTCACGCTGCCCAACGGGTTGCAGGTCATTTACTCCGAGGACCATTCGACGCCCATAGGCGTCGGCAAGGTGATGACCGTGACCGTGGCGGGCGTCGAGACGGTGACAGTGCCGGCGGGAACGTTCACCGCGTACCGGCTCGAGCTCGAAGGCATGCAGCTGCCGGTGGTGATCCACGTGAGCACCACCACGCCGCGCCGCGTGCTGCGGATCTCGCCCACGGGCGCGCCCATCGTCTTTCAACTCGTGAAGTAGAGGACCTCTCATGCGACTGTATTTGGCAAGCGCGCTGCTCCTCCTCGCGGCCGCGTGCGCTTCGGGCGGGCGGTCGGCGCCCCCCCCGGCCGCGGCCCCCCAGGATACGACCGATCGGCCCCCGTACGCCTCGACGTATCAGCGACGGCCCAACCAGCCGGTCCTGATCCGGAACGCCACCATCATGACGGCCGCCGGCCAGGAGATCGCCGCCGGTTCGATCCTGCTGCGCGACGGCCGGATCGTGGCGGTCGGCGCGACGGTGGACGCGCCGGGCGACGCGACGGTGGTCGACGGCACCGGCAAGTGGGTCACGCCCGGCCTCATCGACACCCACTCGCACCTGGGCGTCTACGCGGCGCCCAGCACGCCGGCGGAGTCGGACGGCAACGAGGCCACGAGCCCGGTCACCGCGGAGGTGTGGGCGGAGCATTCGGTCTGGCCCCAGGATCCCCAGATCCCCCTCGCGATCGCCGGCGGGATCACGACGATCCAGGCCCTGCCGGGCTCGGCGAATCTGGTGGGCGGGCGCAGCGCGGTCCTGAGGCTCGTGCCGGCGCGCTCGGTGCAGGAGATGAAATTCCCCGGCGCCCGTTATGGCGTGAAGATGGCGTGCGGCGAGAATCCCAAGCGCGTCTACGGCAGCCGCGGCGGCCCCTCGACCCGCATGGGCAACATGGCGGGGTATCGCAATGCCTTCATCGCGGCGCAGAACTACCGCCGCCGCTGGGACAAGTGGATCAAGGATCATCAGGGCGATCCTCCCGACCGGAACCTCCGCAACGAAACGCTGGCGGAGGTGTTGCGCGGCAACATCTACGTCCAGAACCACTGCTATCGCGCCGATGAGATGATGCAGATGCTCGATCTCGCGCGGGAGTTCGGCTTCAAGATCCGCTCGTTCCACCATGCGGTGGAGGCGTACAAGATCGCCGACGCGCTGGCGCGCGAGGGCACCGCGGCCTCCGTCTGGGCCGACTGGTGGGGCTTCAAGGAAGAGGCGATGGACGGCATTCACGAGAACGCCGCGCTGCTCCAACAGGCGGGCGCGCGGCCCGTGATTCACTCCGATTCCGAGTCGGGGATTCAGCGCCTCAATCAGGAAGCCGCCAAGGCGATGTACGCGGGCCAGCGGGCCGGCATTGCGGTGACCCGCGACCAGGCGCTGCGGTGGATTACGGCGAATGCGGCGTGGGTCCTGGGGATCGACTCGGTGACCGGAACGCTGGAAGCGGGCAAGATGGCGGACGTGGTGGTGTGGTCGCACGATCCGTTCTCGGTGTACGCCCGCGCGCTGCAGGTCTACAACGACGGCTGGCTCGTGTACGATCGCAACGATCCGAGCCACCAACCGCGAACCGATTTCATGCTGGGGCGCCCATGATCGCCATTCTGCTCGCACAGACCATCGCCATCACGGGCGGCACGGTCTATCCCGTGTCGGGTCCCAAGATCGACCACGCGACCGTGCTGATCCGCGATGGCCGGATCGTCGCGGTCGGCACGAATGTCGCCGTTCCCGCGGGCGCGACGCGGATCGATGCCGCCGGCACGTGGGTCACGCCCGGGTTGATCGACGGCGGCGGCCAGCTGGGATTGACGGAAATCGGGGCGGTGCAAGGCACGAATGACGGCGGGCTGCGTGACAGCGCGGTGGCGGCGTCGTTCAACGTGAGTGAGGGGCTGAACCCCGCTTCGGTGCTGATTCCTGTGACGCGAATCGAGGGCGTCACCACCGCCCTCGCCGCGCCGTCGGGGAATTTCCTGCGCGGGCAGGCGGTGCTGATCGACCTCGACGGCCGCACGATCGAAGCGATGGTGATCAAGTCACCCGTCGGGATGGTCGTGAATCTCAATGAGAACAGTAAGGGCGCCGGCGGCGGCTCGCGGGCCGGCGCGGCGGCGCGACTGCGGCGGGTGCTCACCGACGCGCGCATCTACGCCCAACGACGCAACGACTTTCAGCGGGCGCAGATCCAGCCGCTGTCCGCGTCCGCGGCGGACCTCGAAGCCTTGCAGCCGGTGCTGCGCGGCGAGGTCCCGCTCATCGCGGTCGCCAACCGTCAGAGCGACATCGCGACGGCGCTGCGGATCGCCCGCGAATTCCGTCTGCGCCTGATTCTGGCGGGCGCGGCGGAGGGGTGGCAGATCGCCGACCAGATCGCCGCCGCCGGCGTCCCCGTCATGGTGCAGGCGATGGACAACGTCCCCACCTACGACGGTCTGGGCATCCGCTACGAGAACGCGGCGCTGCTCGCCAAGGCGGGCGTGAAAGTCGTGTTGATGGAAACCGACACACACAACTCGCGTAACCTGCGCCAGCAGGCGGGGAACGCCGTGTCGTACGGGATGGCGTGGGAGCAGGCGCTGCGCTCGGTGACGCTCACGACGGCCGAGGTATTCGGCGTCGCGGACCGCTACGGCTCGCTCGAGCCGGGCAAGGTCGCCAACGTCGTGGTCTGGAGCGGCGACCCCTTCGAGTTCGCGACGGGGGTCGAGCACGTCTACATCCGGGGCCGGGAGATTCCGTTGCGGAGCCGGCAGACGGAGCTGCTGGAGCGCTACAAGACGCTGCCGCCGAGGTACTAGGGGAACTACCGTCAGTTCTTCGCCGCTTCTCCCACCGCAGCCGGATAGACCGACACCTGCTGCCGCTTCTTGTTCTTGTGCTCGAACTTCACGTGCCCGTCGACGACCGAGAACAACGAGTCGTTGGAGGCGCGGCGGACGTTCTTGCCGGGATGGAACTTCGTCCCGCGCTGCATCACGATGATGCTGCCGGCGGTGACGAACTCGCCCCCGAAGCGCTTGACGCCGAGGTATTTCGGATTGGAGTCGCGCCCGTTGCGCGACGAACCGACGCCCTTCTTGTGAGCCACACCCGCCTCGCTTAGCCGACCTTGACGATCTTGATTTCGGTGAAGTCCTGGCGATGCCCCGCCTTGCGGCGGTATCCGGAGCGGCGCGCGAACCGGAAGATGCGAATCTTCTTGCCCTTGCCGTGCCGCACGACTTCCGCCGTGACCTTGGCACCCTTCACCATCGGCGTCCCCGTGTGCACCTGCTTGCCGTCGCTCGACAGCAGCACCTGGTCGAACGTGACTTCGCTGCCGGGCTGGGCGGCGAGCAGCGGCACTTTGACGGTCACGCCGGGCTCGGCCCGGAACTGCTGGCCGCCGGAGCTGAAAATGGCGTAGGACATAGGGCCGGAAGGCTAATCGTGATATGGAGTTCGGTCAAGAGGTGCGCGGTGAGCAGTGCGCGGTGAGCGGGACTGCCGGCCCGCGCACCGCGTACCGCGCACCGCTTACGCGACGGCGTACTGTTCAGTGACGTCTCTCCCCGCCGGTCTCGCCATCATCCGGAACTCGTCCAGGCGCATCATCGGATCGTCCCGCACCTCGAGCTCGAGACCCGTCTGCTTCTCCAGCTGCCGCAGGAAGTTGGGCTCCTGCTCGACCAGGTACAGGGCGACTTCGGGGTGCAGGCGGACGGACAGCTGGCGCTCCTTATGGTCCGCCCCCGCCCGCTTGAGCGACCGCTCCATCCGCCGCACGACGACTTCGGGCCGGAATACCCGCCCGGTGCCCGTGCACGTGGGGCACTCCGCCGTCATCGATTGCCAGAGCGACGGGCGCACCCGCTGGCGGGTCATCTCGATGAGCCCCAGCTCCGACACGGCAAACGCGCGCGTGCGCGCCCGGTCGTGGCCCAAATGGGTCCGCAGCTCCTGGAGCACTTTGTCGCGGTTCGAGCGCGTCTCCATGTCGATGAAGTCCACCACGATGATGCCGCCGACGTCGCGCAGCCGCAACTGCCGCGCCACTTCCCGCGCGGCCTCCATGTTGGTCCGGAGGATCGTGCTTTCGGGGTCTCTCTTGCCGGTATAGCGGCCCGTATTCACGTCGATCGAGATCAACGCCTCGGTCGGCTGAATGATGAGATAGCCCCCCGTGGGGAGCTCGACGCGCTGCTTGAAGAGATTCCGGATCTCCGCTTCGATGTCGTACTCATCGAACAGGGCCGTCTCGGCCTGATAGAGCTTGACCTTGGGCAGCAGCTCGGGGTCGATCTGCTTCAAGTACTGCTCGATCTCGTTGTACAGGAGCTTGGAGTCGACCAGCAGCAGATCGACCTTGTCGCTGAGCAGGTCGCGGACGATACCGCGCGTGAGGCTCGTCTCCCGCTGCACCAGTGCCGGCGCCCGGCCCGACTGCGCTTTCCGCTTGATCTTCTTCCACAGGCCCAGCAGGTGGTCGATCTCGCGCTTGCAGCTCGCTTCGGTGAGGTCGTCGGCGACCGTCCGGATGATCCACCCGCCGGAGTCGGCCGGCACGAGCTTCGACACCATCTCGCGCAGCTTCGCCCGCTGATCGCGCGCTTCGATCTTGCGCGACACGCCCACCTTGGAGGCGAACGGCATGTAGACGAGAAACCGGCCGGCGAGGGACACCTGGGCCGTGACGCGGGGCCCTTTGGTGCCGATGGCCTCTTTGATGACCTGAACGAGTTTGGTCTGCCCGCGCTTCAGCTCGTCGGCGATATTGGGCGTCGGCCGCCGGCGGCCCCCCCCGCCTCCTCCCTCTCCTGCGGGGCGGCTCTGGGGTTGGCCTTCGTCGTCATCGTCATCGGCGCCGTCTTCCGGCGCGTCCTCCTCATCCGACTCGATCAGGTCCGAGGCGTGGAGGAAGGCGCTCTTTTCGGCGCCGATCTCGATGAAGGCGGCCTGGATGCCCGGCAACACCGCTTCGACTTTGCCGAGGTAGATGTCGCCCACCGAACGGCGGGCTTCGGGACGGTCGACCAGGAGCTCAACAAGACGGTCGTCCTCGAGGATGGCCGCGCGGGTTTCGCGCGGACTTCCGCTGATGAGAATCTCGCGCTTCAAAGCTCGTATCCTTCGGGAGCCTGTGGTGATCCCAGCAATAGTCGAACTCGCCCACACTGCGTAGAGGGGGCGGAGAAATGAATCGATTGGAAAGGCGGCGGAGAGGCGCCAACGCCCAATGCATGCGGCTAAGGTAAGAGGCGCCCCGAAGGGCGTCAATCAATCAGGCCCCCGAGCAGCTGCCGGGCGATGACCATCCGCTGGATTTCGCTGGTCCCTTCACCGATTTCGCAGATCTTCGCATCCCGCATCATCCGCTCGACGGGATACTCGGTCGTGTAGCCGTAGCCGCCGTGCAGCTGCACCGCTTTGGTCGTGGCCCGCATGCACAGCTCCGACGCGTACAGCTTGGCCATCGCCGCTTCCTTCTTGAACGGGTGCCCATGCTGTTTGAGCCACGCCGCGTGATAGACGAGCTGGCTGGCGGCCTCGATCTCGGTGGCCATGTCGGCGAGCGCGAAGTGAACGCCCTGGAAGCTCGCGACCGGCCGCCCGAACTGTTTCCGGGCGCTCGTATACGCGAGGGACTCCTCCAGCGCCCCCTCGGCGAGACCGAGGGACAAGGCGGCAATGCCGATGCGGCCGCCGTCGAGCGTGTGCAGGAATTGCCGGAATCCGTTGTTCAGTGGTCCCAGGACATTCTCTTTGGGAACGACGGCGTCCTGAAAGATCAGCTCGCGCGTGTCGGAGGCGCGCCAGCCGAGCTTGTCCTCCTTCTTCCCGGCGAGCACGCCGCGCATCTTGGGCAGGCCCTCGTCATGGCCGATCCCCACCCGCCGGGTGTCCTCGAGATCGCAGGTGTCCTTCGTGACGATGAACGCGCTGATGCCGTGCGTGCGCTTCGCCGCCGGGTCGGTCCGCGCGGTCACACAGAAAATCTCCCCCACGCCCGCGTGCGTGATGAAGATCTTGGAGCCGTTGAGCACATAGTGATCGCCGCGATCGACGGCCGTCGTCTTGGTGCCGCCGGCGTCCGAGCCCGCGCCGGGCTCCGTGAGGCCGAAGCCGCCGAGGACGTTGCCGGTCGCGAGCAGCGGCACGTAGCGCCGTTTCTGGTCGTCCGTCCCGAAATCCACGATCGGCGACGTGCCGAGCGTGGTATGGGCGCTGATCGTGATGGCGTGGCTCGCGTCCACTTTCGCCATCTCGTGGATGACGATGATGTAGGAGAGGTAGTCCATCCCGGAGCCGCCGAGCGCTTCCGGCCAGGGAATGCCGAACAAGCCGAGGTCGGCCATCTGCCTGACGTTGTCCCAGGGGAAGCGGCTCTCGAGATCGTATTGGCGGGCGGTGGGTTTCACGACGGTGCGGGCGAAATCCCGGACCATCTCGCGGACCTGGAGGTGATGGTCGGAGAAGTAGAGGCTATCGTGCATCAGAAGAATATCCACAGACGTCGCACCCCGAACAACCGGTGCTGTTTTCCCCGAAGTACTGGAGCATCATGCGCCGCCGGCAGCGCCGCGACTCCACGTAGCGGCGCATCGCGAGGCTCGCATCCCCCCCGCCCCAGGCGAAATCGTCCGGTTGCCACAACACGAGACACTCCGCGGCCTGCCCGTCACGACCCGCGCGGCCCGCTTCCTGGTAATACGCTTCGAGGGTCTGAGGCGGACCCCAATGGAGCACGCGCCGGACGTCCGGCTTGTCGATGCCCATTGCACGGCGCGCGCTCAAAACGCGCATCCTGCACGCCCTAGCCAACTTCCGCGCGCAGGATGCGCGACCCCTCCCGGCCCTCATTCGTGCTCAAAATGCAGGATGCGCGGGAGAAGTTGACACAGTTGTTTACACACCCCGCATGCCCAGACAGTGGGCCCCGCGCGTGCTGCTCACGCTGCTGATGGTCGGGGCGCTCGCGTGTGACCTGCGCAGCGCTTCGTCGGCGTGGCCTGGCGAGTTGTTCGCGCCGCCGGCCGCGTCGCGCGAGTGGTGCGACGTAACTGTGGCCTGCGCCGGCGTCCCGGTCTCCAGGTTCGATCGCGTCGCGTGGACGTCGTCCCTGACGGAGCCCTGGGCCCGCAGGTGCTCGGCCGTTGGGAGCCGCCGCACGACATCTACGTCGCGGCGTGGGTGGTCGAGGTCGAGGTCGAGCTCGAGGCGACGATCCGCCACGAGATGTTGCACGATCTTCTCCAGGTCGGCGGTGACGAGCGCCGCCATCCGCGGCGTTCGCCGCCTGCGGGCTGTGACGCAGCCGCGCTCCGTGAGCCCGGTGCGCGCCAATCGAGCCGCAGCTCCGCCGAGCTTCACGGCGTACGCGGACACGGCCGATCCGGAGACCGTCGGCCGCAACCTGGTGCGCTCACTCGCCGCGATCCTCTGCCGGTGCGGTTCGGGCGGTCGCACGGCCCGGCTCTGGGACGGCTTCTCTGCGTCTGGGTGCAGCGCGCCCCGTACGGTGACCGCCGGCCGACGCAGGCGGAGTACGACGAGGTCGGACGGCTCCTCAAGCAGCTCGACCAAGTCGCGGCCGGGCGGCTCCCGCGTTCGTTTCACGCCGGGAGGTGACGGACTGCGAGTAGCGAGACCACGCGAGCGGAGATCCTGACCGTCGAGCCCCTGGGGCCCGGTCGGTTCCGTGCCACGGGCGGCCACGAGTCCCACGTCGTCGATCTCACGGCCGTGACCGCCTTCTGCGACTGGCCGGACCTCGCCGTCGATCGCCAACTGGCCGAGCAGGAGTAGACAATCACGTACTCGGATCGGGCTTTGACGGCTCTCCCGTGAGCTCGCGTAGGCTACGCCGCTTCACCTTTGTGGGCCCCGTTGAAGGGTCAAGCGTAGCGGTCTCAGGTTGTTGGCCCGCCTCGCGCAGAAGATCCAGCAGCCCGCCGCGCGCGCCAGGTGACGGCACGGCGGAGGTACTCGGCACCGGCACAAGGCCGATCTTCTTCAGGGCCTCATCAAGGGCCGTGTAGTTTGGAGCCACGCCGAGCACGGAAGCCATCGTGTTGAGATCCCGAACGCCGACTCGCTGGAGATCCCGAACGATGGTGAGAACCTCGTCGATCTTGTCGTCGCGACTCCGCTGCGGTTTAGGAGGTGCGGCAACAGGGATCTTCAACGCGTCAGCCAGTTTGCTCTCGAGCTCGGGCCATACGCGCCCGAATGAGCGCTGCAGCCGCGTCTCGCTCAGGCGGCGATCGGCATCGAGCAGCCCGTTGATTGTCTGCAGGACGCGCCAAGTATCATCCTTTTCGGCTTTGGCGGCCTGCAACTGTGCTAGTGGAGCTTTTAGGTCCGCAGGGGTGAGATCGAGCAGGTAGGGGCATGCAAGACGTTCGCTGGTACTCATGGCGAGCGCTCCAGCCTCAAATAAAACCCATGGTTCGCCAGCGTTCTCCGGCGTCACGCATAGAAGCCCGTAATTCGCGGACTTCAGGTTTGCCCCGATCGTCGCAAACCACTGCGCACCTCGCTCCATCTCCTCGGAGATCCAAGGTTCGACGGCGTGCAAGGCATCAGGAAGCCACTCGGCGAACGCTGTCGCCACTGCCCGGCTGCGCTGGCCGGACCAACCGATAAACACCTTCACTGATGCCGGCACGGTTGCCGCCGTCATGCGCGCCGCGGCGCCGACAGCGCTAGCGCCGAGCGGTGACATTCCACGCAGTGCGCGGCGAACCGGTCGAGCGAGCCCAGCGTGACGATGAGCTGCGACCCGTCGCGGGGGCAGCGCAGATCCTCGAGCCCGCGCGCGAGGGCCTGCTCGACGATCACCCGGCATTCGTCGTTGTCGAACGGGGGGACGTTGGCCGTGTTGAAGGTCTGTCGATCCATGGCGGTTCTCCGAAAGGAGCGGCGACCGGGGTCCGAGATGGGCATCAGCGGCAATGCTATGCCAGGCTCCGGAAGGGGGCAAGCAGCGACAGACCCCCTACCTCATGCATTACCTGGTCGCTGCCTTGTCGCTCTGCCTGATGGTTGTTGGTGGTGGCGCGCTGCGGCCGAGCGCCGCGCGCGGGGGCACGAGAACGCTGCACCACCCCTCTGGCTCCATCGTTCTCTCTGAGATCCCGGAGACCGCTCCGGCTCGCCGGTCGGCGCCAGCCGACCGTGAGGTACGGCTTCCGCTGGCGGGTTGGGTGCGGGCCAGCCACACCCATCTTTCGGAAGGCAGTGCCGTGAACAGTGCCAACGCCCCCGGTGCTGGCTGGCGCTGGTAGGCGTGAGTTGTTTTGACGTGAGGAACAAGCAACGCAGAAGGGGACGGGTCTCGGGGCGCAGCCGGGGGACACTCGACGGAGAACGCTCAGTCCTGCTGCTGTTTCTAAGGGCTAGGGAATTAGGAATCCTCTGCTCGCGCTGATGCTGCTTCCGTTCGCCCCCCGACTACCGCCGACGTCAACAGTACTAAGCCGCGCCTTGATAACGGCCGTCTGGATTCTGCTGCGCTTCGCCCATGACCTGCAGAATGTCTAAGTGCCGTCGGACTATATCGATCTTCGCTCCGCTGAACCGAGAGGCGACCTCCTCAGCGGTGAGCGCCTCTGCCGACAGCAACTGTTTGATGGCGCCGATCTGACTGATAACATCGGTGGGCCAGACAGGCCGCTTCGTCCTCTTGGGAGTTGCTGGCGCGCCTTCAGTGAGACCGAGGCTGGGAGGGGCCACAGCGAGAGCCTTTCCGAAGAGGGGGATCTGGAAGTCGGGGCGCAACCAGCGCACCCTGCCGCTTTGTTCCTCCTTCAGACGCTCGTCGTGCAGCGCGACGAGCCGCTCAAGCATAACTTCGCCTTCGATCGGCCACGTCCAACCATAGGCGTTCGCGACCAGCGCGTCGAGGTCTTCGTGCAGATCCTTCAGGATCCCGCAAGCCGCGATCTCGTGGATCTTGCGCTCCATGGGCGTCAGCGGTTCGCCGCTCTTCAGTTTTTCGACGACGTTGTACATGCGCGTCATCGTGACAGCGCGGTCGCGCTCGATGGCTGCCCTGCGATGGGCATCTAGTTTTTCGGCCACCTTGCCGATCTTTTCGCGCAGATCGGACGGAGGGTCCGGCAAAGGAAAGGGGTCGAAGCATACCGACTTGTTGTATCGGGGGCGGTCCTCAAGCGTACCACCCGCAGCAAGCGCCCAAGACACGTGAATGGAGGAGCTGAGGACGCCTAGATGCCAAGCATCCGCTGACGCGATTGCGATCAGCATGTTGTCAGGAGCGACTCTCTCATCAAGAAATACAAAGAACCGATGTTTCGCCGTCTCGGGTGTAGCGATGTACCTCGGGAGCCCGTGAAGCGCTGTTCTGAGCTCCTTTCTCGGCCAGCCGAATCGCCACCAGAACTCACGGATTGTATCACGCCGATTCGCGTCTCGATCCGGCTTCACTCGCGCGCGGACAATGTCGAAAAGAACCGGATACTGTCGGGCCTCGTCCTCGGTCATGTACCCGAAATCGATTACATAGGCGTTTCGGGGACGTGCTGCCAAGTCCTTTCCGTTTCTGTACGGGCGTAGCACCCACGAGGTCCGCGGCTGTTCGGCGAGCAATGCCTGGGCGGCCTGCTCTTCGACGATGAAGCCTGGACCGTACAGCGCGAATCCCATTGAAGAGATGCCCTCGTTAGCCAGGAGCGGCGTGCCGGCAGTCGAGGCCACATTGGCGTGCGCGCTGAAGTCAGGGTTCAAAGCCTTCACGGCAGCAGTCCTGACGATCTCTCCGCTGTCAGACACTTCCACGAGCAGCGCGCTCGGAGGGTTGAGTGCCATGACCGTCATGGCTACCCGCACGGCAGCTCCATCCACTTCGTCCACCCACGGATGGTCAGGCACGGCCCAAGATGGCCTCGCACCCTTCGCAAATGCGGCCTCTACTACGGGCCGCTGGTGGACTTGTGTGATCGAGTTCGTAGTGATGAGGCCAGCCCGCAGCGCGGATCCGGTTGCGACAAGGTCCGCAGCTCGGTCCCACCAGTACAGCACGTAGTCCGTACGCTCGGCTAGGTGATCGAAAGTTGCCCTTAAAGCGTCAACATACCCATCACCAAGAGCATCTCGCATCCGCTTCGACCCGAGGTAAGGCGGATTCCCGAAGATGAAGTCGGCCGTGGGCCACGTCGCCGGGCGCGGGTTCACGTACTCCATGTACTTCACGATTGCGGCGGGATCAGGCACCAGCTCGCCTGTCACAGGGTGCTTGATCCGAGGGGTGGGATCGAGGCGATCACGGCTTGGATCGTGTCGGATCTCATCCCACACCAGAATCGCGTCTCGACATTCGATCGTCCCGGTGTCCTCGAGGATGGGCTCCTGTGGGCGATGTGCGTGATGGGCGCGCCAGAACTGGTGATACCCGATCCATAGCACCAGCTCTGCGATCTCCCTTGCCCACAGCTTGATCTCGATCCCGAAGAACTGCTTCGGGTGCACCTCGTCGAATAGGATTTCGTGCTTGCCGGTCACCTCCTCCAGCTCGCGCAGCACCTCCAGCTCAACTCGTTTAACGATGTGCAGAGTGACGTAAAGAAAGTTGCCGGACCCGCAGGCCGGATCCAGGAACCGCAGCCCCTTTAACCAGTGGTGGAAGGCACGCAGCCGCTTCTCAGCGTCCTTTTTCTTTCCCGCTTCTCGCAACTGAAGCACCGCTGCCTGCTCTGCCTTCCATCGCTCACGAACCGGCTCTTCCACGGTGGGGCGTACCACGCGCTCGACGAACTCGCGCGGCGTGAACTCGGCGCCCAACCGATGGCGTTCCTCGGGGTCGAGCGCCCGCGTGAGCAGCGTACCGAAGATTGCCGGTTCGACATCCTGCCAGTCGGCCTCTCCCGCCAGGCGCAGAATGAGGATCGCTTGCTTCGTGAGGGGAAGGGCCTCGGAGTCCCGAAAGAAGTGGCCGTTGAAGCGCGGCAGCTTCTTGAACACGAACTTGTCCCCGATGTCCATTGCCTTCCAAAGCGCGGCAGCCTGCTCGGGGAACGCGGTCGGGTCGTCCGTGCAACGCTCGAGAACTTGGCGGAAGGGCTCGTCCGGCAACAGGCCGATGTCCTCTGCGAAGATGGTGAACACACACCGCATGATGAAGCGCGCGACACGCTTTTGCTCATGGCCCTGGTCCTCGAGCGTCCGCGCGAGGTTAGCCAGGTGCCCTGCGACATCCTTGGTGACCGCTTCCGCACGAGCGCGCGGGTCGAGCGAGGATGGATCAGTCCAGATGGCGCGTAGGAACGCGGCGTCGTCCGGCCGTTGGTGCAGGAGCGTCAAATCGATGCGGCGGCCGGCCTGCCAATCGCCGTAGTTGCCATCCCAGCGATCCCAGACGATGAGTGTCCGGGCCACATGCATGACCATTACAAAAGGAGGCATCCCTCCGGGTGCGTAGGTGACATAGTTCCGCACCTGCCCGAAGGCTCGTCGCAACAATAGATCGCTCGACCGTCCGCTTTCCTCGTCCTTCGCCTCGATCGCGAAGTAGTCGCGGCGGTAGCAGTCGATATAGTTAGGGACCTCGTCGCCAGCCTTCGTAACAACCCTGATTGCGAGTTCGAACTGGTACCCCCCGCCGGCCGGTCCCGGACGCGCAACGTCGAGCGCATCGCAGAGTTCAATGAGGTAGGACTGGAAGTTGGCACGTTCGGCGGCCCGAGCATCGGCCCACCGCTCAGCCAGCGCGCGAAGTGGCTCGGCAGACATGGCTGACGAATATGGAGTGGGAAGAACGGACGGGCTACGAGCGCTTCACGGTGGTCAGAGCCCTCCGATTGGAGATGAGTAACTGCAGGGAGTTACGGCTTGATCCCGCAGGCTGAATGGAGATTGACGCGCGGTTGACCCTATCGCCTCAACGTCGGTGAGTGCTCCTATCGCTGATTCCGCTCGATCACGCGCTTCCAGCCGTCCAAGCGTACCTCGCGAGCCGCGACGTGCCGCCACCTCACTAGCGGTCTTGGTTTTGCACGAGTTTTTCCTGCGGATCGAATGAACTGAATCGCTTCTGCCTGTGGTCGCTGACTCGCCCTTGCGATATCTGGATCAGTTGATCCGGCGAGCACCACCACCAGATAGGATCCTAGAGCGCGAAAAGATTCCCTTTGGCATTCAGTGCTCCGACCGTTCTCCAAACGCGGCCTCGAGAAGCACAGCGAGCACTCCCTCGGCCGTCCGTAAAACGATGCGCTGCGCTTCTGGGTTTAACGATCGGCCCAAGCCATGCGTGTCTCCGTGTAGAATCTGTATGAGCTCGACGGTCCGCCCGACGTCAGCGTCCACGAATTCCTCGTAGGCGGTCCCTTTAAGATGGCGGAAGATATATCGAACTCGGAGTGCACGACTCGGACGACCATTGGGGAAGTCCTCGGGCCGCGATTCCTTCCACTCCCTGAGTGCTCGATCGGGGGCGAGCTCGTGGAGAACGTGAGTGAGGAGCTCGCGCAACGAAGTGGCCATGTGGCGCGTCGAATCGGGACCGCCCGATACGATCGCATGCGCGGCGCCCCGATAAGTCGTGACAAGTTCCGGATTCACCCGTTCAAGAAGGGGCTCAACGCGCAGCGCGGCGAGCTCGAGTCTTTCGATCGCCGCTGTGGGTTCGTTCTCTACCGGCGAGCCGGCGACCGCTGCGGCCGCGCGCGACGCGGAAAAAACCTCAATGCCAGGTGCCTCTTGGAGCCACGGGACCACCGGCGGGGTAGCCTGCCTTTCCCAATCAACCCAGACGGCGTGCGAGGCACGAGCAAGCGACGCTAAGCCCTGTGAAAGTGCCTCCGCTGCCGCTCCAGTCTGTCCCCGAATACCGGCCAGCACATTGAGCTGGGCTTCGTGAACCGCGGCTGCGCGAAAACCATCAGTGATGGCTGCTAAGGCCGATGGAAGGCTCGTCAGCCGCGCGTTCGCCGCTGCCGCAGAAGCCATGTCGGCCAGGAGGTTGGTGTGCCGCTCGGTGGCCAGCAGGAGGGTTTGGTGCGGTAAGACCGACTCCTGCAGTCGGGCGGCCGCATCCATCATCCGGATCGGCCCGGTTATCGACTTACGCATCTCCTCGCTCGCCTCGAGCAGGCGGACGGGTCCGAGCATCGACGTCCGCCATTTTGCCTGACTTTGGATGAACGAGTCCATGACCCGCATGAACAAGGGCGGCTGGAGTGCCGCCATCATTCGGCGAGCACCGCGTTCCGCGATCTCAAAACCGGACGACAGCGACTTTCGGACGGACTCCCGCGCGTCCTCGAGATGTCGGTCCACCGCCTCGACAAAAGCTTCCGGGAGTTGCTTCCCCTCAATCGGACACTTCAATCCGAGGCGATGCCCCGCCCACGCGACCGCGAGCGCATCGCGGTCCTCAGCCGGCCATGACCGGAATTCCTCAAGACTCGGTGTCGGCAACAGCAGGTGATCGTGAAGTGCGCGCAGGACGAGCTCGACCGTCGCGCCGTGTTCTTTGCGAAGATCCTCCAGTGCAAACGTGGACTTGTAGCTCACCCAACGGAGCGACACGACGCCATGAATTGGCGTCTGCACCTCGATAGGATCCGGCGTTCGCGCGACAAAGGCCACAGGCAACTCGCGGAGATGGACAACGACCCGACGAAACTACGTAACGTTGGATACTGTTCAGAGCCAACCTCTCCCTCGCGTCGACGCGATTCGAGCTGCATGCGGGCGAGGCAACGAAAGCGCAGGATCTGTTCCGGGCGCTGACGCCGGCGAACAGGGCGCCGCTGGTTTCCTTCCTTGAAACTCTGTTAGGCGTCTAACAAAGACGTCTAACAAAGGCGTCGAACGAAGGCGTTAACTGCTTGGCGGCGGGTGCGCGTAGAGCCGCTGGATAAGCTTCAACACAAAGACGCATCGGCCCTTCAGTATGCTGATGAACCGCCCCTGTTCCACGAGACGGAGTTGCCCAAGAGGTTTCGTGCGCAGAGCCGCGGGCGCCGCCGATCCGCGCCGTTCGCGCCCCGCGTCGCACGCGCGAGGGGACAATAGGGGGACAGCTACTTGTCGCGCAGCGCCGGGTCGATCGCCTCCGTCAGCCGCGCCACACAGGCCCGCAGATCCGCGAGCTCGGCGGCCGCGTTCGCCTGATCGGCGGGCGTCCGCTTGGCGACGTCGGTCTCGACGTGTGACGCCGTCATGACCCGGTAGTACAGGCCGTACGCCTCCCGGATCGACCGCGCCACGCGCGGCGAGGCGTGCGGCGCGGACGTGACCGCACGCTGCAGTCTCTCCTCGACCTCGTCAGTCGCCTCGCCCAGGTACAGCCCCTGCAACGACGGCAGGCCCCCGCCGCGAGCCACCCCCTCAAGCGAGGACACCCACACGCGCACAACCCGACGGACGGCATAGGCGTCGACGCTGACCGCCGTGTCGACGCTCGCGCGCTCGCGGAACCGTTCGAGGATAGGCAAGAACAGCGCGACGACCGCCGCCACGCCCACGATGATCGTGGCCCACTCGGCCACGGTGCCCACGAGCCCGCGCCCCGACTGGACGACCCACACCGTGTCCACGACGCGGATCGTGTCCACGACGCGGACGGTGTCAGGGACGGTCGCGACCGCTTGCGTCAGCATGGCGCCGGGAAGCTACGCCGACTCGCGTCAGGCCGCACGGCCGGCGAGCCCCGCCCCCCGGCGCGTGGGGCTGCTGCCGAGCCGGCCGGCGGAACCCGGGAGGTTTCTACAGTCTCCCGGCATCGGAGAGTGCAGACTCCAGCGGCCTTCTCTGAGCCCTGTCCCCCCGCTGTCCCCCTGCCCTACCCCTCGACGCGCGCCCTCGAGCTCGAAGCCGCGTCGGCGCGAGGTACACACGCGGTAATCGCCCCCGCCGGTGTCGCCCACGGCACGCGCGCGAGAGGTCCCGGCGAGACGTGGGGCCGGCATCGCCGGCGCGTGAAATCGCGAAAGGGGAAAAGCAACCGTGGGGCCCCCAGGCACCGAGCGCGTCGGGTTTCGTCGTGTATGTTCAGTTGGACCAATGCCTGTCCTGAGGTGGACCTGTGCAACTCAAGTACGCGCATCTCACCGATTTTGCGACCGTCGGCAACAACGGGAAGCTGATTCTAGTCGGGATATTCTCCAACATCTTCGACGCGCTCAAGGTGAAGCCCATTCCGTTCCCACAGTTCCACCTTGTCGCCGTGTTCGAGGCTCATGTAACAGAGGGCACCGAGCACAAGCTGACGGTGCGCTTCGTCGATGGCGACGGCCGGCCGGTGATACCGGAGTTCCACGGGCCAATCAAGTTCAAGCCCACGCGGAAGGGCCGACCGATGGAGGGGAACGTGTTGATTGGGTTCGGGCCGGGAACCGTGAAGGTCCCCGAGCACGGAGACTACGAGTTCCGCTTCCAGATCGACGACCATGATGCGGGGGGTGTGATCGTGGCCGTGACGCCCCCCGTTTCTGGATGAGTCGGTGGCGAAAGTTCTGGATGAGCAAATGGCGTAAGTTATTGGTGCGTATGCTTCAAGACCGCGACCCGCGGAACTATAGCTATGCGGATGCGGTACGAGTATTACGAGGTCTCGATTTCGCTCTTGCGCCTCACGGCGCCGGAAGCCACCGTTGCTGGCGCGCGGTCGCACCGTCGGGAACCGTGGTGGTCATTGGCCTCGTTGATGGAGGTCACGGATCACTGAAGCCGTACTTGATTCGCGACATGATTGGCCAGCTACGGACGAACGCGATGATACCCGCCGACCTGGAGTAGATATGCCGTGGACTGACGCGCAGAAACTCAACTACCTCATAAAATTACCCTGGACGATCGTCCCCGACAGGACACCCGAGGGGGAGCGCCTCTTACGGGTGGCCGAACTCCCCGCCGTCGTGGCGTGCGGCGATACCAACGAGGCCCTCGAAGCTGATTTTTGGGCCGCGCTCGAGGCGGCGCTTCGCAGCTACCTCCACTTTGGAGATCCCCTCCCGCTCCCCGCGCAGCGGCCGGCTCTGCCCTGGGAAACCGCTGAAGACGTGCCGACGAAGTTTGCCGTGCGCATGGTGCACGGCCGGCAACAGAACGTGACGGACGCGGATACCCGCTCGGATGGCGAGTGGAAGGAAATGCTGCGGCCGGAGCCGGATCTCGTCGAAGCGTAGCGCCAACCCCCGTCCCAAAAAGGGTGCCTGCACTGGTGAGGTGGGTCCGCCGGGCGGTCAAACCCCGCGCGGGCGTGTCAGCCGCCTACCGAACCACGGGTCACTGAGGGTTTGATCGTCAGCTTCAGAGGCCGCTGGTGCTCCGGGTCGGCCGAAATAACAACCCGGTCCAGCGGAAAGCTCACGAGGCGCCCGCTCCCCAAATAGCGGACCTCAACGGAGTGGGCCGAGCAGCTCTCGATTCGGCAGTCCTCCGAGCCTCCAATGGTAATCCCCATGTTGGTCGCCACCCGCCGATAGATCACTGTCACCGTCTTGCCTTTGTGTCGGAGGATCGCGCCTGCCTTCGTGTTCCGGCTGGCGATGAGATCCACGTAGATGGCAGGTGAAGCCTTTACCGTCTTGGGGCCGTCGCGCACATACGCCGGCCCGGCGAAGTGCGGGCGCTCCGTACTCGCGGTTACAATCACGGCGACGATGTCGCGACCGTCTGAGGTGAGCGTGACGCACTCGAACGTGATGGGCGGATAGCACTCGTTCGCCCACGTCGCAACCTTCTCCCCAACTGCCGTCGCGTTGTTAAGGCCGACGGCTGTGCCGTCCTGCCTGGCTCCGAGGAATAAGACACCCGGGCGTTCAGGGGTCGCGGAGTTAGCCAACGCGACCAGCGCGCGCCTGACGTCTGATTCGTGGGGGGTGGTCTTGATCTCTGTGAGCGTGTCCTCCCCGGCACGGAGCCGAGCAAAGAGATGCTCCGGTGTCACGGTCCCGAAGCGGAGAAGGCGGTGCAATCGACGAAGGTCATCATGCGCGTGAAAGTGCCCTGCGCCGTTTCGCTGTCAACCCGGACAACCTGCGACCGCGAGAAGCTGCGTCTAACGACCGCCAGAAAACAACGAGCTGCCCGACGAGCACCACGAGCGTGAGAACGCCGATCAATCATCACGGTTTCCGTTCCCGCTGTTCGGTCTCGGCCCGGGCGCGGTGCTGCTCGACAAGGCGCCGCGCGACGTGCAGCAGATCGCGGCCGCGTTCGGCGAACTCTGCCACCTCCTCCTCGCTGGCCATCCTCGAGTCTGGAAGCGTCATTGTCATGGCCTCGGGATCCAGATCGAACCTTAGGTTGTGCCACCGTGGGGAGGGGTGCCCGGCGTCGGATAGCGCCGACCAGAGCCCGCGGAGAACGGCGACCAGTTCAGCGGGGGCTCCATGCGCTTCGAGGTGGTTGATCATCGCGGTCCGGCTCATATTCGACCAGTGCCAAAAGCGAGGTTTCGTGGCCTTCGCGTCGGCGTACACGCGGCGCACGAGACCGGCATCGCCGCCCATCCGCGCGACCGCCCGCGCCGTCGCCTCAATGACCTCGTCTGCCGTTTCGGCCCCGCGCAATTCAGCCTCGCCGTTCGGATCGGCGCCGGCGACGACCGCGGCCTGCTGCAACCCTCGCTCGCGATCGAGCAGGTTCCACGCCACAGTGCGCGCAGCGGCCTCCGCCGCATCAGGCGCGTACAGCAGATACATGAGATCGAGCGCCGTCTCGAACAGGAAGCGCGCAAGCGGCTCGGCACCGGCCGGGTGGCGTGCACGCGCTAGGATTTCCATAACTTCCGCCGTTGCGACAGCCCCGTGCAGGTAGCGGATCACCACCGAGTCTTGCAGGAAGCGCGGCCCGTAGACCCGCAGCGCAGCGCCATCGAACATGGCCCGGCACGCCTCAATTTCCGCAGCGAGGCCCGCGAGCGCGTTCGCCGACTGATCGAGTGACACCACGCCGGGGGCGCTGGCGGTCCGGTGTCGTCTGAGGATTCCAGCGCGGAGACGCTGGCCGACCGTCGGCCGCTCGGCTAACGACAGAGTCCAGCCGGTCGGAGTCTGGCGTGGCTCGCCGGCGGCTAGAAACTCGCTTGCATATGAACGGCCGCGCTGATCGCGGAACAGCACCCGCACCTCCCGAAACGGACCATACGACGACGCGGCCCACACCATCGCCGCCTCGAAGTCGGCCGTGTAACTCTGTCCCGGCTTGACCTCGACGGGCAGCGGCGGCGCAGTCGCGAATCGCGTGGTGCTCATGGCGATTCTGCGCGTGTCGAGCGTCGCCTCGGCGAGGAAGATCGGCTCGCGGCCGCGGTTCGAAATCGTCGCGGCCAGGACGAAGGGTTGCGCGGCCGCCCCTGCCCGAGCGGTGTAGCCGAGGCCGACGCGGGCGCGGCCCGGCGCGCGTGTTAACGCGCGCACCGCAAGGATCGTCGCAAGGATGGCGCCCCATCCGGCGATCGCGGTCGTGACCCACCACGCGGCGTCCACGTTCAGTCTCTCTATGCGCGTGGTGTCCCGGGCGACCGAAGGTTTATGGCGCCCATCTTTCGACTTAGCGGGCTCGCACCCGTGGCGCGGGGGCCGCGCCGCCCCTCAACTTCCTCTCCGCCGCTGGCGCCGCAGCGCGACGTCGGTCCACCGATGATGGAGCCGCTCGCGGTTCGCCCTCGCGTCGGCGTCGCTTCGTGTCTCGGAAGTCGGCGATGATCTCGAGGACCTCGTTCTCCAGGAAGCCGAGCTGCTGCACGAGGTGGTAGATGGTTGCCTCGGCTGCCGTTTTCTCCGCCTCCTGCGCCACGCGCAGCGCGTCCGCAACCGGCACTTGGCGCTGACCGTGCAGGCGGCGCTGCAGCTCTCGCACCAACTCGTCAAGATAGATGTCACCGGGCTCCTTCATGGACACCTCAGGAGCGAGGGTTAGGAGCGGCTCACTGCGGCGCGTCGAGCGGCCGCTTGAAGATGCTCTGACCGAAATAGCCGCCGAAGTCGGTCTGACCAGGTGGGACGTACGTCACGAGCTCCCAACCCGCACGACCGAGCGAGTCGATGAGCGGCTTCGTCGTCTCGGCCCATTTCCCCCGCTGATCGGGCAGGAAGTGGTACTCCCACGCCGTCGGCGCCGCTGGCCGCGTCGCCGCTGCGGTCGCCAGGACGATCAAGGCCAGCAGCAGCGGAATGACGAGCTTCATCTCGGGCTCCTCCTGCATGGGGTCGTGTGGTGAAAGGAGCGAAACTGCGGGCCGCGCGTTCAGATCGTGGCGGCCTTGGTATCTGCGGCTCTATCTCGCCCGGGCGAGGCTGGGCGCTCATCGTCGCTGGCGCGTGTCGTCGCGTGGGCATGGACGTGAAGGTGCCGCGCGGCGCCGTGGTGTCAACCCGGACAACCACGTTAGGCGGACGGTGCCCTGCCAGACTTGACCGCACACCGCGCTGCCCGCGCTGCAACGGGCCGCTGACGTTCGGGACCGACAGGGGGGGTGCCCTCCAGCCTGGCGCGGGCGACGATCGCGCGCGGCAGCTTCGCGCCCGTCCCAACCAGATCTGTGTAAAGAGCCTGCTGGCGCCGCGTCTCGAGGCTCCCCGCCTGCCACGCAGCGTACCTCAACGCCCGTGCGCTGGCGGAGGACGCGGCGCTGCTGCTCCGGGGCAAACGGTACGCACGCGCCACCGCCCTCGCGGTCACCGGGCTCGAAGAGGCCGGCAAGGCACTCCTGCTGTGGTTCGTGGGCCTGGGTCAGACCCGGGAGACGCACCGCGAGGAGGTGCTGGAGGCCGTACGTTGGAACCACAGGCTGAAACAGGCGACCTCGCTCCCGCTCCGCGTGATCGGCCAGGTCATCCCGCTCGTGCGGCGCATCAGGTTCACGATGCCCAGGCGCGCCGAGCGGCCTCGGAACTGGGCCGACGCCGAGCGGTTGCTTCGTGAGATGTTGGGCGGGCTGGCGACGGCCGTCGAACCGATGATCGACGAGGCGCTGAAGGCCGAGCCGATGGTCACTGAGGACGCCGTGCAGCGCGTCGAGGTAGGGACGTAGTGCCGGATCCCAGGGAATACGACGACGACCTCGAGTTCGAGCGCGCCGAGCAGGCCGATGCCGAGGAGGGGCGGCGGGAGCTCGCGCCAGGCAGCGACGAGGACGAGGAGACGTCGTGACCGGAAGGCGGCCGTTCGACGATCCGGAGCTCGCGAGGGAGGCGGCCCGAAAGGGGGGCCAGGCGAAGGCGGCGAAGCTCCGCGCCGCGCGACTAGGTGCACCCGACGCGACGGCGCGCCGAGTAGCCGCTGCCCATCGTCACGGCCGTGCGCGGCGGCGAGGGCACCCCCCGTGGTGATAGGTTTGGGGGTGCCCACGAGCATCCCATTCGCTCTTCGGAGGTCCGAGTGAAGCCGAAGAAGGGCCGCCGCCCGGCGGCCCCCCGCCCCGCTGTGCGCGCCGCTCCGGAACCTGCACCCGAGCTGGCACCGCACCCGGGGCACAAGTACCAAATGCGGATCTCGCGCCTGACGATCGACAAGTTGGGTGTGAAGCTCTACGACAAGGTCGCCGCGGTGCTCGCCGAGCTCGTGGCGAATTGCTACGACGCCGACGCAACCACGGTCCGAATCACCCTGCCGTTCGACACCTACCTCGCGATCCAGCGCGAGGGCGTCTGGATAGACCAGGGGCACGAGATCGTGATTGAGGACAACGGGCACGGGATGATGGCCGACGAGGTCAACCGGCACTACCTGCACGTCGGGATCAACCGCCGGACGACTCGCGGCCAGCAGACGCCGCACGGCCGGCAGGTCATGGGGCGAAAGGGTATCGGCAAGCTCGCCCCGTTCGGCATCTGCCACGAGATCGAGGTCGTGACGGCCGGCGGCGCCCGGGGGCCCCAGGGATTCAGGGTCTCGAACTTGATCCTGCGTTACGAGGACATGCTCACCGAGGACGAGGAGCCGTACAACCCCATCGTGGGCCCGCTCGACGACACGTTCCTCCCGGAGACAGGGACGCGGATCACCCTGCGGCGCTTCGACCGTCGACGGGTCCCAGACGGCCCGGCGCTCAACCGGCAGCTCGCGGCGCGGTTCGGGCTCGTCCGCCCAGACTGGCGCGTCCAAGTCGTCGACTCGGTCGCTGCGGGCGACACGTTCGTCATCGGCGACCTCCCGATCCAGAAGCTCGAGGGAACGGAGATCCGGCTCGAAGATCGCCCCGTACCCATGCCCAACGGGGGGCCCGTGCTGCCGGTCCGAGGTTGGGTCGCGTACGCCAGCGTCCCGTACAAGGACGAGGCCATGGCAGGCATCCGCATTTTCGCCCGCGGCAAGCTCGTCGCGCAGACCCGCGACTTCGACATTCAGTCGGGCTTCACGGGCGAGTATAAAATGCGCAGCTATCTCGTCGGCGAAGTGCACGCGGACTGGCTCGACGAGGGCGACGAGGACCTCGTCCGGTCGGATCGTCAGGACATCCTCTGGAACTCGGAGAAGGGAGAGGCGCTGCGCGACTGGGGGCAGGCCCTCATCCGTGCCCTTGCCGGGCAGGCCGAAACGTCGCTCCGCGGCAGGGTCTGGGACGACTTTCTCGAGACGTCACAACTCGAGCGGCGCGTCCAAGAGGCCGCCCCCGACGACCCCGCCTTTCGCGACAGCGTCGTGCGGGCGGCGAAGCTGCTTGTCGGCCGGAACGACCGCGAGGCGGTCAAGGACGCCGACTACGCGCAGCGCGTGGTCGACTTCGCCTTTGCGGTCGGCCCGCAGCGCACGCTTCTCTCCGCCCTTCACCAAGCGGCCGACGAGGCCGGGACAACCCTCGACATCGTCCTCGACCTCTTTCACCAAGCTGGCGTCGCGGAGACGTACTCGTTGGGCGTTGTCGCCCAGGAGCGCGTCGACGCCGTTGGGCACTTGGAGACGATGATCAGGACCAACGAGACGCAGGAGGCCAAGCTGCAGGTACTGGTCGAGGGCGCCCCTTGGATCCTACACCCGGAGTGGACGCCGCTCAGCCGTAACGAGTCGCTCAACACCTTCCGCCGGGCGTTCGAGGCGTGGTACCGCCAGAGGTACGGCCGGGACATTGTAACATCGGCGATCGAGCATCCAGCGCGCCGGCCCGACTTCGTCTTTGTGCAGGACGAAGGCTTCCTCGAAATCGTGGAGATCAAGCATCCCGGTCACGCGCTGACGGACGACGAGATGGACCGAGCGTACGGGTACCTCCAGGCTCTCCAACAGTTCTTGGCTGAGAGCCCGGACGTGGCCCGCGGTGTAGGCCGCCCGCGCCTCGTGATCATCTGCGATGCGACCACTTTCACGCGCCCGTCGTCGACGGGAGCCTCGCGTGACGCGGACGTTTCGCTCAGGGCGTGGGCAGGTGTGTTGCACGCGACGATGCACGCGCACGAGGACTTCCTCGCGGCAGTCCGCGGGCGTCGAATCACGCCTCCGCCGCTCGGCGGGCTAGGCGAAGATGCGTGATCAGCTCACGCGCGAGCAGCGGTACCGCGCAATGGTGGCGAACCGTGGCCGCACGGGGCCGGAGCTGGCACTCGCGCACGCCCTGTGGCGTCGCGGGCTGCGCTACCTGACGGCAGACGGCTACCGGCGCCTTGGCGGCCCCCGACTGTCCGGACACCCCGACATGGTGTTCGCGGGCCGGCACGTCGTCGTGTTCGTCGACGGCTGCTTTTGGCACGGCTGCCCGCGGTGCAAGGGGATCCCGACCCAGAGCGGGGCGTTCTGGCGTCGCAAGATCGAGACGAACGTCGCGCGTGACCGACGAGTCACGGCAGAGCTACGACGGGCGGGTTGGGCCGTGATTCGCGTCCCCGAGCACGCTCTGCGCGACGAAGCCCGGCTAGCCCGGACGGCCGCGCGCGTCGCCCGTCGCGTCCGCGCGCGCCGGTCGCGTGCGCCGCGCACTTCCTCGAGGCTGATCCCTTGGCGATGAGCCGACTGACTCCGAAGGGGTTTCTGCGGCTGCCGAGGACGCCTCGGCCGCGACGCCGGACGGCGGTCTCGCTATTCTCCGGGGCGGGCCTGAGCGACCTCGGCTACGAACTCGCCGGCTTCAAGTTCCACGTGCAGGTCGAATGGGACGCGCGGCGCGCGGCGATCGGGCAGAGGAACTTCCCGGACTCGACGTGGCTCGTCGCCGATGTCGGCGCGGCCGCTCGCCGGATCGCGGCGGCGTACCGTCGCAGCACCAAGCGACCGCTCGACCTTCTGACGGCGACGCCCCCGTGCCAGGGCCTGAGCAGCTCGAATCCGAGCCGCGGGAAGCGCCGCACGAGGGACGGCGCCGAGGCCCACGCCGAGAAGAACCGGCTGATCCTCGCCGTGCCGCCGATCGCCAGGGCGCTGAAGCCGAGGCTGATCGTCGTCGAGAACGTCAGGCAGATCCTCACGCTGCCGACATCGCACCACGCCGAGGAGCTCGTCGTCGACCTTTTCCGCCGCGAGCTCCCAGGTTACGAAGTGTTCGAGGGCGTCGTCAACGTGGCGGACTACGGCGTCCCGCAGGATCGCCGCCGCGCGGTCGTCGTCGCGATCCGAAAGGACCAGCCCATTCTCCGTCGCTTGCAGGCGCTCGGGCTCGCGCCGTGGCCGTCTCCGACGCACGGGGAAGGCCGCGCGCCCTGGGTTTCCGTACGGACTTGGCTCGAGGGCGTCGGCTACCAGCGGCTCGAGGCGAGCTCCGAGCGGGCGGCTCGCGGCCGGCACGCGCTGCACCGGGTACCCGCGTACGACGCCGACCGCTTCGCGCTCGTCGCCGACATTCCGCCGTACACCGGCCTCAGCGCGTACCACAACGATCGCTGCCGACGTTGCGGCCACGAGCCCG
>JAUYMC010000046.1 GCA_030699545.1 Gemmatimonadales bacterium
CGAGCGCGCCGAGGCGCTGCGCCGCGAGCCGGCCACCGTGCTCGAGCGGCTGCGCGACGGCGCGGGCAAGGCGCGCGCGCTGGCCCGGCGCACCGTGGCGGAAGTGCGCGACCGGATGGGATTCCTCGAGGCGGGCGCCGCAGGGAGGGGGAGCGAGGACTAATGGGCGAACTGTGGGGCAGCCTTATCGACAGTCTGCGGCTCGAGCTGATGCTCCAGGTCGGCCTCGCCACACTGCTCGGCGGCGCGATCGGGCTCGAGCGGGAGCTGGGCGGCAAGCCCGCCGGCCTGCGCACCAACATTCTCATCTGCATCGGCGCGGTGCTGTATACGCACCTCTCGGTCGTGATGGTCAAGGGCGAAGATCCCACGCGCGTGGCCGGCCAGATCGTCACGGGCGTCGGGTTCATCGGCGCCGGGACGATCCTGCACGCGCGGGGGGCGGTGGTCGGCCTCACCAGTGCGGCGACCATCTGGGTCGTCGCGGCCATCGGCGTCGCGCTCGGCAGCGGCTACTATCTGGAAGGCCTGGGCACGACACTCGCCGTCGTCATCGTGCTGCAGGGCCTGGGGCGCGTCGAGACCCTCGTCCAGCGGCAGTCCGCCCACTCCCGCGTCGCGATTCACGCCCGCCCGGGCCCCACCGTGCTCGAGGACCTCGAGTCGGTGGTGCGCCGCACGGGGCTCGACATCCTCAGCGTCTCGACGCGGCAGGAGAACGTGGACCTCGTCATCGAGTTCGAGATGCGCGGCTCCAAACGCCTGCACGACCAGGTGATGATCGCCCTCTTGCACCACGACAAGGTCCGTACCGTCTCCACGGGAGAGTGACGCCTCCATCCCGCCGGCTCGTCGTCGACCTGGCGTCGCCCCGCGCCAGCTGGCGCATCCCGCCGGCGCAGGTCGCCGAGATCACCGCCGCGCTCGGTCCCTCCTGGGACGTGATGACGGTGACGACCCCGGCGACCTCGGATGGGGATGGCGGGTCGGGATCGGCGGAAGCGATCGCCGCGGTCCGTGGCGCCGAAGTGTATCTGGGCTGGGGACTGCCGTCCGGCGTGGTCGCAGCGGGGAATGGAACGCTGCGCTGGGCGCACAGCGGCAGTGCGGGCGTCGGATCGATGCTCGGCGCCCTCGCGGGGACGGGCGTCATCTTCACGAATTCCGCGGGCGTGCATGCCGAACCGATGGCCGACTGGGTGATCGCGGCGATCGCGTACTTCACCCGCGGCGTCGACGTGATGCGCAGCGCGCAGGCGGCCGGCCGCTGGGAGAAGGATGCGTTCACCGACCGGTCGCCGCCGCTGCGGGAGTTCACCGATCTCCGCGTCGGCATCCTCGGTCTGGGCGGCATCGGCACCGCGGTCGCCCGCCGGGCGCTGGCGCTCGGCATGCGCGTCGCCGGCGTGCGGCGCCGGCCGGAGCGGGGCGGTCCGCCGGGCGTGGGCTGGGTGGGCGCGTTCGGCGATCTGCCGCGGCTCGCGGCGGAGAGTGACTGCCTCGTGATCGCGGCTCCGCACACGGCGGAGACGGCCGGCGGCGTCAGCCGTGCGATTCTGGAACGACTCCCGAGGGACGCGGTCGTGGTGAACGTCTCCCGCGGCTCGCTGCTCGACGAGCGGGCATTGGGCGATCTGCTGTCGGCGGGCCGGTTGCGGGGCGCCGCGCTGGACGTCTTCGCGACGGAGCCGCTGCCGGCGGACCACCCCTTCTGGCGGGAGCCGCGCCTGCTGATCAGCCCGCATGTCAGCGCCGTCAGCACGCATTTCTGGGAGCGCGAAACGGCCCTCATCGTGAGCAATATCCGGCGCTATCTTGCAGGTGCGCCCCTCACCAATGTCGTGGACCTGGAAGCCGGGTACTGAATGGAAAAGATCATCAAGGCGGCGGTGGACCGCGGGGCGTCCGACCTGCACATCAAGGCGGGCGACGTGTTCCGGGCGCGGATCGACGGCAAGCTCGTCCCGCTCACCAAGCAGCGCCTCACCCCCGACCAGACGAAGGCGATCGCCCTGCGCCTGATCGCGAGCGAGGACGAGCGCGCGCGGATCGACAAGCTGCGCGACTACGACTGCTCCTGGGGCATGCCGGGCGTCGGCCGGTTTCGCGTGAACATCCTGCGCCAGCGCTCGTCGTTCATGATCGTGATGCGGGTGATTCCCTTCGACGTTCCGACCTTCGAGTCTCTCACGCTGCCGGCGGTGATGAGCGAGGTCGCGTCGGCCGAGCGCGGCATGATCCTCGTGACCGGCGTGACGGGATCGGGGAAAAGCTCCACGATGGCGGCGATCATCAACCACATCAATCAGACGCAGCACCGCCACATCCTGACGCTCGAAAATCCGATCGAGTTCCTGCATCGCGACATCAACTGCTCGGTCACGCAGCGCGAGATCGGCGTCGACACCGAGGACTTCCGCATGGGGTTGCGCGCGGCGCTGCGCCAGGATCCCGACGTGATTCTCATCGGCGAGATGCGCGATGCCGAGACGATCGAGACCGCGATGAAGGCGGCGGAAACAGGCCATCTGCTCGTGTCGACGCTGCACACCCCCGATGCGATGACGACGATCAGCCGTGTCGTCTCGATGTTTCCGCCCGAGGAGCAGGACAGTGCGCGGCTGCGGCTGTCGGAAGCGCTGCACGCCGTCGTGTCACAGCGCCTGCTGCCCCGGGCCGACGGGAAGGGACGGGCGGCGGCACTCGAGGTCATGCTGTGCACCGGCATCGCGCGCGACATGATCAAGGACAAGGGGCGCGCGCCGGAGCTACACGACTACATCAAAGAGTCGCGCGAGCAGTACGGCATGCAGACCTTCGACCAGCATCTCATGGATCTCGTGGGCGACGGGATCGTGACGTATGAGACGGCCGCCGCCGCGTCGTCGAACCCGGCGGATTTCGAGCTGCAGATGAAGACGCTGCGCCGCCGCTCGCGGGTCGTGAAACCCGCCGAAACGCCGGCCGCGCAGCCGGAGCCGGCGCACGAGAAGCCGGCGGGGTTCACCGACGACCTGTCGAGCATGCTGCCGCCGTGAACGGCGTGTTCGCACCGATCATCACGCCGTTCGACACCGCGACGGGCGACGTGGCTCCGGGCCCGCTGCGTCGCAATGCCGAGCGGCTGCTGGCCGAGGGCGTGGCGGGCATCGTCGTGGGCGGTTCGACCGGTGAGGCTCCCTTACTCGATCCCGGGGAGCTCCGTGTCGCCGTCGCGGCGGTGCGGGATGTGCTGAGCGACGACGCGTGGCTCATCGCGGGCACGGGAGCCGAATCCACGCGACACACGATCGCGCTGACGCAGGCGGCGGCGGCGGACGGCGCCGACGCGGTCCTGGTCCGCCCGCCCGGATACTTCGGGGCGGCGCACTCGCCCGCCACGCTGGTGACGCATTTTCGCGCGGTCGCCGATGCCAGCCCGGTGCCCATCCTGATCTACAACATCCCGAAGTACACGCATCTCCCGCTCGCTGCGGCGCTGCTCCAGCAGCTCGCCGGTCACGAGCGCATCGCGGGCGTCAAGGATTCGTCGGGCGATCTCAAAAACCTCGCCGCCTACCGCGCAGCGGTGCCCGCCTGGACCGTCCTGGCCGGCTCCGCCTCATTGCTGTACCCGGCGCTCGAGCTGGGCTGCCAGGGGGGGATCGTCGGCGTGGCGTGCTTTGCGCCGCGGCTGTGCGTCTCGCTGGTCCAGGAATTCGCGGCGGGAAATCGCGCGGCGGCCGGCGCGATCCAGGAGCGGATCGTGCCGCTGGACAAGGAGATCGTTTCCAAGCTCGGCCCCGCCGGCGTCAAGGCGGCGATGGACGCGGTGGGATTGCACGGCGGGCCGGTGCGCCCGCCGCTCGCCCCCGTCTCGCCGAGCGACCGGGAGCGCGTGGCGGCTCTCGTGCGCGGTGACTGACTACTCCGCGCTCCTGTCCGAGCTCGCGATCCCGCGCCTCGTCGGGACCCCCAATCATCGGAAGGTCCGTGAGACCCTGACGCGTGAGCTCGCGGCGCGCGGGTTCGCCGTGGCGGAGCACGTATTTTCAGGCCGGCCCGCGCGAGCGCTCGTGGGAACACCCCAAGCGATCGCTGGCGTGAATCTCATCGCGCAGCGGCCCGCCGGACCGTGCGGCCGTCCGGCCGTCTGGTTGGTGGCCCACTACGACTCCAAAGGACAGCCCATCTCGATGGCGTTGCGCCTGTGTGGCGCCGGCGCGCTGCTGGCTGGTCTCGCCGCCCTGGCGATCGCCCCCCCCCTCCTGGGCGCAATCCTGGCCGCCGCCGGCGCGCTGGTTCTCGCCAACAATCGCGTGACCGACCGCTCGCCGGGCGCCGTGGACAACGCGACGGCGCTCGTCGCCGTGTTCATGGTGCTCGACGCGCTGCGGCCGCGGCCGGATGTCGGGGTGATCTTCCCCGATGCCGAAGAGCTGGGGCTCGTCGGCGCCGGCGCCCTGGTGCGCGAACGGCCGGATCTGCTGCACGACGCCGCCGTCGTGAACTTCGACGGATTGGACGACCGGGGCCGAGCCACCGCGGTGCTGCATCGTCCCGGGCCGCTCGGTCGTGCGGTGGCGACGGCGGTCGATGCCCGGGCGATGCGCTGGATGCCGGTCGTGGTGGACGGCATCGTGCTGGCGCGGGCGGCGCGCGAGTGTGTGACGATCATGAAAGGCGGGTGGCACACGGCGCGCATCGTCCATACGCCCCGCGACACCCCGCAGCGGCTCACGCTGACCGGCGCGCGCGCCGTCGCCGAGGGGGTGGCGCGGGTCTTGGCCGAGCCCTAACTTCCCTCAGAGGATACTCCAGAGCCCCCAACCCCACGGGGGCTCTTTCTTTTTCCAGCGAGGAACCGGCGTGTTCGGTCCGAAGCGGCACTGCGTCGTGGTCGTCGGCGCCCAGTGGGGCGACGAAGGCAAGGGGAAAATCGTGGACGTGCTCGCCGAGCGCGCCGACCTCGTCGTGCGCTACCAGGGCGGCGCGAATGCGGGCCATACCGTCGACACCGGCGAAGTGGAATTCGTGCTGCATCAGATCCCGTCCGGGATTCTCCAGGGGGCGGTGTGCGTCGTGGGGAACGGCGTCGTGCTCGATCCCGAGCAGCTGTTCGCCGAGCTCGACGCCCTGTCCGAGCGCGGCGTGCGGACCGAACAGAAGCTGTACGTCTCCGAGCGGGCGCATCTGACGCTCCCCTACCACAAACTGCTCGATCGCGCGCGCGAAAAGACCGACAAGATCGGGACGACGGGGCGGGGCATCGGTCCCGCCTACGAAGACAAATACGGGCGGCGCGGCATTCGGGTCGGCGATCTGCGCAATCTCGAGCGCGCGCAGGAGGTCGTGCGGGCGCGCGCCGCGGCCGCGAATCAGATGCTCGGCTTGTTGCCGGGAGCCGGGCGCGGGGAACAGGCCGATCCCGACGCCCACGCCGAGCTCCTGGCGCGGCTCGCGCCCCGGCTGCTGCCGCTCGCCGTGGATTCGGGCCGAGTCGTCTGGGAGGCGCTGGAGCGCGGGGAGTCGGTGTTGCTCGAGGGAGCGCAGGGGGCGCTGCTCGATGTCGATCATGGGACGTACCCCTTCGTGACGTCGTCCAATACCACCGCGGGCGGCGCGGCGGTGGGGGTGGGGATCGGGCCGACCGCCATCGATGCCGTCGTGGGTGTCGTGAAGGCGTACACGACGCGGGTGGGGAATGGGCCGCTGCCCACCGAGGCCGCGCCCGAGGTCGCCGAGCGCATCCGCGATCTGGGCGGGGAGTTCGGCGCGACGACGGGGCGGCCCCGCCGCTGCGGCTGGTTCGACGCGGTCGTGGTGCGCTACGCCGTACGGGTCAATGGGCTGACAGGGCTGGCGGTGACGAAGCTGGACGTCCTGGACACGTTCGCAGAGATCCCGGTGGGCGTCGGATACACGCTGGACGGTGAGACGGTGGACAGCATGCCGGCCGACGTCGAGACGCTGGGGCGCGTGCAGCCGATCTATGAGACGGTGCCGGGATGGCGGAAGTCGTTGGCCGAGGTGCGGCGGCTGGCCGATTTGCCGCCCGCGGCACGGGCCTACGTCGACCGACTACAGGACCTGGCGGGAGCGCCGGTGAAGTATGTCAGTGTGGGGACGAGGAGGGATCAGATAATTGCAGTCTGACCCCAAAAAGAAGAACCCCCCAGTTTCCCAGGGGGTATCGCTTGCCGCACACCGTGCGCCCTAGAACCCGATGTGAGCGAAGCGAATGCCTTCTCGCTCGGGCAGCGCGCCGATGACTCTGGCAGCCGGCTGTCTCGCGAACGAGACCCTTGGCTTTGCGCCCCGCCGTCACCGGCGGTTTGCCCTGAGCAGAGAACCGGGGCGAAGATGGGCAAGAACAATGCCCGATGTGTAACTCCAGTCACAGCAATCAGTCGTCACATATCAGCACCCGTGACTATTCTTGCATGATGCACGATATGTAGCGTTCTGCCATGCTTAGGAGCAGCCGGGCTGGTGCCGGTCGCCCTCCGCTCCCAACTTGGCGTATGCCCGTCGTCCTCGTCGCTCCCGCCGCCTTCAAAGGCACGCTCGGTCCACGTGTGGTCGCCGCCGCGCTCGCGGCCGGCGTCCGGCGCGCCTTCCCCGACGCCGCCGTCCTCGAGTGCCCCGTCGCCGATGGCGGCAACGGCCTGCTGGACGTGGTGCTGCCGGGCGGCGCACGCGAACGCCTGCCCGTCACGGGACCAGTGGGAGATTCCGTCTCCGCCGAGCTCGGCTGGATCGACAACGAGACCGCCATCTTCGAAAGCGCGAGCGCCTGCGGGCTCGCGCTGGTCGAGCCGGAGGAGCGCGATCCGATGCGCACGTCCACGCGGGGTGTGGGCGAGTTGATCTGGACCGCCGCCGATCGCGGCGCGAAGACGATCGTCGTGGGATTGGGTGGCTCCGCGACCGTGGATGGCGGGACGGGGGCCGCACGGGCGCTCGGGTGGACGCTGCAGAGCGCCTCGGGTGAGTCGCTCGCGGAAGGCGGCGGCGGCCTGGCCGATCTGGGCTCGCTGGGGAGGGGTTGGGGGCTCGCCGCCGGGACGCGCGTCGTTGCCCTCGCCGACGTCGCCACGCCGTTGCTGGGCGACCACGGCGCGGCCCCCGTCTTCGGGCCGCAAAAGGGCGCTCGGCCCGAGGAGATCCCGCGCCTCGCGGCCGGGCTCGCCCGGCTCGCCGAGCTCTGGGCGGCCGGCGGCCGACCCGACCTCGGCACCCTGCCGATGGGCGGCGCGGCGGGGGGCCTTGCCGCCGGGCTCGTGTACTTCGCCGGCGCCGACCTGGTGCGCGGCGCCGAGTGGGTCTTCGCCCGCATCGGTTTCGACGCCGCCCTCGCCACGGCGGACCTCGTGATCACCGCCGAAGGCGTCTTCGATCGCACCTCGCTCGTCGGCAAGGCGACGGGGGAAGTCGTCCGCCGGGCGCAGGCCGCGAAGAAGAAAGTGGCCGTGGTGGCCGGACGCGTGGAAAACCTGATCGGCGTGCACGCGGTCGGGGGAGTGGACGGCCGGCTACTGGACTCCGCCGCGCTCACCGGAATGGCGGAGCAGGTCGCGCGCGAGGCGCTCCGCTTGTAACTTCCGGCTCCCTATGGCTGCTGCGTCTTCCACCGCGGACAAAACGATGGAGAAGCTCGTGTCGCTGGCCAAGCGACGCGGCTTCGTGTTTCAGTCTTCGGAGATCTACGGCGGCTTGGGCTCGGTGTGGGACTACGGGCCGCTGGGCGTGGAGCTCAAGAAGAACATCAAGGAGCGGTGGTGGCGCTCCATGGTGCACGAGCGCCAGGACATCGAGGGCCTCGACGCCGCCATTCTCATGCATCCCAAGGTGTGGGAAGCGTCGGGGCATGTCGCCGGCTTCACTGACCCCCTGGTGGATTGCAAGCAGTGCAAGAACCGCTTTCGGGCCGATGACGCGCGCATCAAAGGCACGCCGGGCGAGCCCACGGCGCAATGCCCGGTGTGCGGCACGACGGGGACGCTGACCGCCCCTCGGCAGTTCAATCTGATGTTCAAGACGTTCATGGGTCCGGTCGAAGACCAGGCGGCCGTGATCTACATGCGTCCCGAGACGGCGCAGGGGATTTACGTCAATTACCTGAACGTGCTGCAGTCGTCGCGCCAGAAAATCCCCTTCGGCATCGCGCAGGTCGGCAAGGCGTTCCGCAACGAGATCACGCCCGGCAATTTCATCTTCCGGACCCGTGAGTTCGAGCAGATGGAGATGCAGTTCTTCGTGAAGCCGGGAACCGAGACCGAATGGTTCGGGCGCTGGCGCGAGGAGCGGATGCGCTGGGTTCAGGAGCTCGGCATCCGCCCCGAGAAGCTGCGCTGGCACCAGCACGGCAAGGACGAGCTGGCGCATTACGCGGCGGACGCCTACGACATTCAGTACGAGTTCCCGTTCGGGTGGCAGGAGTTCGAAGGCATCCACAATCGCACCGACTTCGATCTGTCCAACCACCAGCGGCACGCCGGCAAGAAGCTCGACTATCTCGATCCCGCGACGAACGAGCGGTTCATTCCCTACGTCGTGGAGACGTCGGCCGGTGCTGACCGCACGACCCTCGTGGTGCTGTGTGATGCCTATCGAGAAGAAGAGGTCGAGGGCGAACCGCGGGTCGTGCTCAAGCTCAAACCCGCGCTGGCGCCGCTCAAGGCGGCCGTGTTTCCGCTCGTCAACAAGGACGGCATGCCGGAGCTGGCGACCCGCATCTACGACGACCTGCGCCGCCGCTTCAACGTCTTCTACGATGACGGCGGCTCGATCGGGCGGCGCTACCGGCGTCAGGACGAGGCGGGCACGCCGTTCGGCATCACGATCGACGGCCAGTCCACACAGGACCAGACGGTGACGGTGCGGGATCGCGATACGTTGAAGCAGGACCGCGTCGCCGCGGCCCAGCTCGTGGAGTATCTCACGCAGAAGCTCGCGGGGTGAGGTTCGACGACTTCCAGACGATGGTCGCACGCCTGGCGCGCGAGATTCCGGCGGAGTTTCACGGCGGCGTCGTCGCGGTGGACGTGAGCCCCAAAACCGTTCCCCATCCCCTCCGCGCCGACGTCTACACTCTCGGCGAATGCATTCCCCTCGAGTGGAGCGGTGCCGGGGCGGATCTCCAGTCGCGCGTCGTCCTGTATCACGGATCGTTCCAGGCGCTGGCCGGTCTGGACGACACATTCGACTGGCGCGCCGAGGCGTGGGAGACGCTCACGCACGAGCTGCGCCACCACCTGGAGTGGCGCGCGAACACCGCGGCCCTCGAGGCGTACGACTGGGCGGCCGAGCAGAACTTCGCCCGCCACGAGCGCCAGCCGTTCGATCCCGTCTTCTATCGATCCGGCGAGCCGCTCGCGCCCGGCGTCTGGAAGGTGGACGACGACGTCTTTCTGGAAGGCGGGACCGCCGACGTCACGTGGCATGGGCGCCGCTATCGCGTGCCCTGGGACGGCGGCGTCCCGGCGTTCCTCTCGCTCACCGGCCTCGAGGAGCCCGCGGCCGGCGAGGTGATCCTCGTCCTCCCGCGCAAGCTGTCGCTCCGCGACTTGTGGCGGCCGCGGTCCGTGGTGCAGGAGGCGGTTCCGGTGACGCCGCTCGATGGCTAAACGCGTGCGGATCGTGACGCGCGACCTCATCTTTCGTGCCAAGCTGCGCGCCGTGGCGCACGCGGCCGGCGCCGCCGTCGCCGGCGAGGGCGAAGACCACGACGTCGCGGTGATCGAGGCGGGGAGCCCCGACGCGGAGGCACAGGTCCGCGCGGGGGTTGACCGTGGGATCGCCGTGCTCGTCTTTGGCTCGCATGTGGACCCGGAAGCGTTGCGGGCGTACCGTGCGCTCGGAGCCCGCGCCGTCCCCAATTCCCGAGTGGAGAGCACCCTGCTCGACCTGCTCACCGCCTGACGGGTATCACGGGCGTGAAACGTCCAAAGGAGGAGGCCCGATGAACAGGCTCAAAGCGCCGCTGCGGCGGTCGCGCTCCGATCGGATGATCGCGGGCGTCGTCGCCGGACTCGCGAAGTACTTCGGCATGGATGTCACGCTCGCCCGGGTGTTGTACGTGGTCGTTTCGATCGTGTCGGCCGCATTCCCCGGTCTGCTGGTCTACATCCTGCTCTGGGCGATCGTGCCGGAGGAGTCGTGATTCTCGGTCTGCGGACCGTGATCTATCACGTTCCCGATCTCGAGCCTTCGGCGTGCAGCCGTATTTCGACGAGCCCTTCTACGTGGGATTCAACGTCGGCGGATACGAGCTGGGGTTGAACCCCGATATCCAAGGCGTGCCGCCGGGGAAGGGGGGCGCCACCGTCACGACGGCGGTGCAGGCCCCGCACTTTGCGGTCACGTAACTAATCCTGAAAGTTTTTGCTGTGAGCTAGCCGCGTTTCCCGAACCGCGGCTTCCGGCGCGGGTACCGATGATGTTCCCCGACTCCGGAGCTGCAGATGTTCTCACCCTACGCCCTCGATCCTTCCGCGGAACCCGGAGCGCCGCGCTACGGGTCCGTCTGGAGCGACACCGTCGACCTCCCGATGTATCCGCCGCTCGAACGCGACGCGCGCGCGGACGTCGTCATTGTCGGCGCGGGCATCGCGGGGATGTCCGCGGCGTATCACCTGGCGCGCACCGGCCGCTCGGTCATCGTGCTGGACGACGGCGCCGTGGGCGGCGGGATGACCAAGGTGACGACGGCGCACCTGACGTGCGTGATCGACGACCGGTACGCGGAGATGGAGCGGTTGCACGGAGAGGAGACGGCCCGGCTCGCGGCGCAGAGCCACCGTGCCGCGATCAATCGCATCGAGGATATCGTGCGCACGGAAGCGATCGAGTGCGAATTCGAGCGGGTGGATGGGTATCTGTTTCTCTCCCCCGACGAGGACCTCGGGCTGCTCGACGACGAACTGGCCGCGGCGCGGCGCGCCCTGATCGAGGTCGACCGGCTGGCGCGCGCCCCGATCGAGGCATTCGACACCGGCCCCTGCCTGCGCTTTCCCGCGCAGGGCCAGTTCCATCCGCTGCAGTACCTCGCCGGGCTGGCCCGCGCGATCGAACGCGACGGCGGCGTGATCCATTGCGGGACACACGTGGACGCGATCGATGGGGGGACGCACGCCAAGGTCGTCGCGGGCCGCTACACCGTCTCCGCCGGCGCCGTGATCGTCGCGACCAATACGCCCATCAACAACCGCGTGGCGCTGCACACCAAGCAGTCGCCGTACATGACATACGTCATCGGGGCCGTGATTCCCCGCGGCGCGGTCCCGACCGCGTTGTACTGGGATACGCACGATCCCTACCACTACGTTCGCCTGGAGCCGCTCGAGAGCGGGGCCTACGCCGGCCGCGATCTGCTCATCGTCGGGGGCGAGGACCATAAGTCGGGACAGGCGAACGACACCGACCAGCGGCACCGCCGGCTCGAGCGCTGGACCAGGGAGCGGTTTCCGATGCTCGAGCGGGTGGCCTACCGCTGGGCGGGGCAGGTGATGGAAACGATCGACGGGCTCGCCTTCATCGGCAGGAATCCGGGCCTCGCCGATAACGTCTACGTCGTGACGGGCGATTCCGGCCAGGGAATGACGCACGGCACGATCGCCGGGATGCTCCTCACGGACCTCATCGCCAAGACGGACAACGCCTGGGCACCGGTCTACCACCCGTCCCGCAAGACGTTGCGGGCGGCGAATGAGTTCACCAAGAAAGCGCTGAACATGGCGGCGCAGTACGCCGATTGGGTGACGCCCGGCGATCCGGTCGCGCTCGACGACATCCGTCCCGACATGGGGGCGGTGCTGCGTCAGGGAATGCACAAGGTCGCGGTCTACCGCGACGCGCGGGGCGCGATCCACGAGCGCTCGGCCGTCTGCCCGCATCTCGGCTGCATCGTGAATTGGAATCCGACCGAGAAGACGTGGGACTGCCCCTGCCACGGCTCGCGGTTCGACCGCTACGGCACCGTCATCAACGGACCGGCGAACGTGAACCTGCGGCGGCTCGACCGGCGGGAGCGGCACGAGCGCCGCCGCCGCGTCCGGAGCTAGCGGAGGCGCTTCCCGGCCTGGTTTCTGCACCACAGGCCCCCGTGACATCCGGTACCCACCTCGAGAAGCCCGCGACCGCTGCGGGCGGAGGCGTCGGCCTGCTGCGCGTGCTGCATTCGCGTGCACGACGGTCGGCGCATGTCTGACATCCTCGCGCTCGCGATCGACTGGCGCGCGATGTTCGTGCCCACGCAGAGCCTGCTCGAGCTCGTGCTGCGGGGCTCGATCATGTACCTGCTCATCCTTGCGGCGCTGCGGGTGTTCCGGCGGGAAGCGGGCGCGCTCAGCATCCCGGATCTGCTGGTCGTCGTGCTGGTCGCGGACGCCGCCCAGAACGCGCTGTCGGCGGAATACCATTCGATCACCGAGGGCACGGTGCTCGTGGCGACGATCTTTCTGTGGAACTATGCGCTGGACTGGCTGTCGTTCCGCTCGCGAGCGGTGTACCGCCTGCTGCATCCCGCGCCGTTGCCGCTCATCGAGAATGGCCGGCTGCAGCGCCGCAACATGCGCCAGGAGCTGTTGACGATGGATGATCTCGAGTCACAACTGCGACAGCACGGGATCGAGAATCTCGCCGACGTGAAGCTGTGCCACATCGAAACCGATGGACATCTGAGTGTCATAACGTACGAGCCGGGGGAGGAGGCACAGCGCCCCTCCGACAAGGGCCGCGGCATCGTCTGATCGGCAGGTTGCGCGGGGCCCCATCCTCGCCAATTTCACTGGAGGAGTTATGCGTCCGGCTGGTATCATTGGCGTTCTGCTGATCGTCTTCGGGGCGATCGTTCTCGTGTTGCGTGGAGTGTCCTACGTGAAGGACCGTGACAAAGTCGATCTCGGCATCGCGCAGATCGAGACCGAAGAGCGCGGCTTCATCCCGCCCATCGTGGGCGGCATCGCGCTCGTCGCCGGTATCGCCCTGGTGTTCGCCGGCCGGCGCGGCGGAGCCGCGGTGTGAGCCGTGCGGCCCGCCTGGCCGGGGCCCTGGCGCTGCTCCTCGGTCCGGTGACGGGGAGCGCGCAGACGCCCGCGCGGGCCGAGGACGTCGGCAGCATCGACGGGATGGTGCGGGCGTTTTACGACGTGATTTCCGGCCCCGCCGGCCAGGCCCGGCAGTGGGGCCGCGACAGCAGCCTGTACATCCCCGGCGTCCGGTTCGTCGCGATGCGCATGCGCGACGGCTGGCCGGTCGCCGAGGTGATGGACCACGCCGAGTTCATTCGCAGCGTCAACGGCCCATTCGTCCAGCAGGGGTTCTTCGAGCGCGAGCTCCATCGGGTGGTCCGGCGCTTCGGCAATATCGCGCATGTCTTTAGCACCTACGAGTTTCGCACGACCCCCGACGGCGCGGTGCTGGGTCGTGGCGTGAACAGCATCGAGATGTTCTGGGATGGGCGCCGCTGGTGGATTGCCGGGGCGATCTGGGATGCCGAACGCCCCGACAATCCGATTCCACCCGAATTCCTGCCCTAGCGCCGTAGGTCCGCTCATAGCGGTGCACCGCTCCAGGGAAATCTTGATGTCGTTCGGGGCATGAAGTTTGCCGAATTGACAAGGCGCCGGGGTGTCTTTGGCAGACCCCTCTGTCAGCTTTACCGATCCCACTGCTTCCACGAGGTCGACGCGTATCCCGATGAAGACCACATCCGACACCCGGTTGCTGTCGACCGGTATCCCCGGGCTGGACGACATTCTGCACGGGGGGCTGAGCCCCCGGGGGTTGTACGCGCTCGAGGGTGATTCGGGGGCCGGCAAGACGACGTTGGGGCTGCAGTTCCTCATGGCGGGCGCGGCGATCGGGGAACGGGGGCTCTTTGTGACGCTTTCGGAGTCGGCGTCGGACCTTCGCACCATGGCGGCCTCGCACGGCTGGAATCTCGATGGGGTCGAGACCCTCGAATTGATCGCCTCCGAAGACAATCTCGCCCCGGATGCGCGCTACACGATGTTCCACCCGTCGGAGGTCGAGTTGTCCGAAACCACGAGGGCAATCCTCGCGCTCGCGGAGAAGCTGAAGCCGGCCCGGCTGGTTTTGGATTCGGTCGGCGAGCTGCGGCTGCTGGC
>JAUYMC010000054.1 GCA_030699545.1 Gemmatimonadales bacterium
CGAGCGGCGGGTCTTTGAGGCGACGGGCGTGCGGCTGCGCGACATCCCCGTCGGCATCCCCGACGACGTGATCGGCGGCAAGATCCTGTGCCGCCGCGGGGATGAGTACGTCATCACCGTCGGCTACCCCGACTACGAGGACGATGACGGTTGCGAGGTCTGGGAGCCCCGCCCGGAGAACTTCCGGCGGGTGGTCCTGTCGGCGCGGGCCTTCCGCGCCAGCGATCTCGATTATGAGCCCGGGCCGATGCCGGTCCGGGCGGGCGAGTCCACCGACGACGTGAACTTCCGGCGGGTGGTCCTGTGACCCCCGCCGTGTTCGAGGCAGCGTGGGCGCAGGCTTCGGCCCGCGCCGACCGAGTGAGCCACACCATCTCCCGATGCGGCTTCGGCGACGAGCCGCACTTCGAGCGGGCGGCGGCGGACGCCGCCCACCGTGCCCTGGAGAACGGGATGCGGCGGGCGCTGGGTCTGCCCCGCCGCCCGCCGCCGCCCCGCTGCAAGGAGGTCATCTGGACCGGGGCCCGCTGCCCCGTCCGGGGTCCGTGCTTCTGGCACGGTTGATCCCCACTGCCCCCGCTCGCCCGGAGACCAGCGAGCGGGGGTCGCAGACGGTCTCTTGCACCGGCCGCGCATGAGCCGCCGAGGGGCGGCGGAGGATCTGACATGACGACCGATCTCGACATGGCGGCCCGCGCCGTCATCACCCCCGCCCTCGGGGGCAATCCGATCGTCACCATCCGTACCGACGGGCGAACCTTCGACGTGGACCGCAGCATCGCGGTTCACGTTGAGTACGAGGACGGGTCGGTCGACCTGACCCTGTCGGCCGACGGGTGGCGCGCGGCTCTCCGCCGCGCGCTCGACGCCGCCGCCAAACGGTCGGCCGACTGACGCCCCGGGAGGGGCGGCGCCTGCGGGCGCGGAGGAGAGAGCGAGATGAGCGAACACGAACTGGACGTCATCCGAGCCCGCGAGCGGGTCCTGCGGGCGGCGAGCGATCTGCCGCACGGCACGCTCGGCCGGCAGATGGCCGAGCTCGGGGGGCTAGAGGGCGAGGGAGGCGTATGGACCTTCTACGCCGACGCGCGGATCCTCACCGGCCTGGGCGTGTGGGAGTACCTGCCCACGCTCCGCGTGGCGACCGTGACAATCAACGGGCGCCGCGCGGAGGGCCTCACCGGTGAGGCCAAGTTCTGGGAGGGTGTCCAGCGCCGAGTCGCGCGGGTCTGGCGCTGGCAGGCCGCCGACAGCCTGCGCCCCGCGCTGAACGTTGAGGATGTTGTCGACGCCAACGTCGACGACGTCCTCAACGTCCTCACGGACGAGGACATCGAGGCGCTCGTCGAACACGGGGGCGCGGTGTTCAGCGGGACCTTCCGATCCTGGGGCGGCTGGGCCTCATCGTGCTCGGGGTCCGCCCTCGACGCACAAGTGGTGACGCCGGACGGTGGCCGCTGCCACGTCCAGCGAAACGGCGGGCTTTGTTGGGGGCAGACGGGCCCCCGAGTGGTCGAGAACGTGGGCGCAATCCCTACCTGTACCTGACCGACGGTCCCGTGGGGCCGGTGGCTCACCGAGGCGACTCGGGCGGGCTACCAGCGCCGCGGGCGCATGTGCCGCCGCAGGGCGGCGGAAGGAGAGACGAGGTGACATTCAACGAGTTCGAGACGTCGCTGGCCCGGCGCTGGCCCGGCGCCCCCGGCCCCCACGTACGGGCGGGGATCATGATCATGATCTCCGACCGCCGGGTGAGCGGATGGGCCGGCCGCGCGATCGAGCGCGGATGGGCCATCGCGGCCCCCGTGCTTGTCCCGTGGCTGACCACGGGCGATCACTACCTCGGCGCCGCGGCCGCGACCGAGTTGCTGGTCGCCCTCGACACGGAGGGCCACTGCGAGCCGGTCGCGGACCTCGGGCTACACCTCGGACCGCAATCGAGCGATCCCAGGTACCGCCCGCGCATGCACCCGGCAGTGCTGGCGGTCGCCCGTCAGCAGGTGCGCGCCGGGCGGGCTGCGCCCTTCCCGGCGCGCGACGAGATCACGCACCGTGTGGTCTGGGAGCTGCCCGACGGGCAGTTCCTGGCGACCGTCGACGCCGACGCCGACGGCCGCGACGTCCTCCGCCCCGTCGTGGGCGGTTCAGACGAGGAGGCCCGCGCCCGTGCGGCGCAGGCGGCCTACTACCGAGCGACCGCCTGATCTCTGCGCCGCGGGCGCATGAGCGGCCGCAGGGTGGTGGAGGAAGATGAGATGAACCACTACGACCTGGAGCGGGCGCTCCTCGCGGAGTGCCCCGAGGAGATGCTGGCCGCGGCGCTCGCCTGCGCCGCGGAGATGCTGGCCGCGGACGACGCGGGCGGCATCGCCCGTGCCGTCCATGCCCTGTCAGCCCTGCTGCGCGTACGCGCGCAGCAGTTGGCCGACGCCGCGCTGGCGGTCGGCGCGACGCTCGCGTCGAGCCGGCTGGAACTGGCCGCCGAACTGGCGGACGGCGTCCCCAACTGGGACGCCATCGAGGCCAAGATCGTCGGCTTGGGCCTACCCGTCGGCAGGTCGGCCCCGGTAGGGGCGGTCGAGCGGGGGGCATGGTGATGCCTGTGCCCGACCCGACGGACTGACCAACTCCGCCGCGGCGGGGCGAGTGAGCGGCCGCAGGGCCGCAGGGGGAAAGTGAGATGAGCATAGCCGTTGACTGGACGGCCCCGGGGCCGCTCGTGATCTCGAGGCGCAGGTTTTCAGCCCTGTGCCTCGACGTCGCCGGCGTCGACATCCCCGACGTCGACGACGCTGGCGGGGGCTGCCTCCTGTGGCGGCCCGTACCGGCCCCCGACGCCGTGGACATCGGCGGCTGGGATGTCGACGCCGTGGCATACCGCGGCTCCCGGCTCCCGGTCGGGAGCCCGTCCCGCGCGGTGCTCCGCGTGGGCGTCGAGGAGGCCGTCGCTGAGCGCCTCCCGAGCGGGAGTTGGGCGGTCTTCCAGGGGAGGGGCTGCGACCTCTCCCCGGCCCGTGAGTACGTGCTCGCGGCGAAGATCCTCGGCGCCCGTCGGGCGGCCGAGGGCGACATCCAGCGCGCCGAGGACTGGCAGAGCGGACGGTCCCGGTGAGCGGCGGCCGCAGGGCCGCGGAGGGAGTGATGGAGGCACGCCACGAGGAGCACCGTGTAGACCGCGGTCGGTCCGCGCACGTATCCCGCCTCGTTGAGGAGACGTGGCGGGAGTATGCCGGGTGCCAGTGGGGTGCGTCCCCGCGCGGCTCCAACAGGCGCCTGCTTCGGCTCGCGATGGCCACCGAGCGGATCATCCTGCGAGGAGGGGTCAGTGATGGCGCCCGTCGGGCCTATTGCATGGTGGCCGAGGCCCTCGTCTTCAGCAGCTTCGCCCACATCAGACGGGTGGCTGCCACCGTCTGACCCCTACCTCGCCGCCAGCGCCACCACGGCCACGGCGAGCGAGCCGGCGGTGAGCACCGCCCCGACGATGGCGTACCAGAGCTTCCGGCGCGCCTGGCCCGCCCCGGTACCCCTCGCGACGCGGGCCTCCAGCGACAGGACCCGGGCGCCGAGCATCTGGA
>JAUYMC010000056.1 GCA_030699545.1 Gemmatimonadales bacterium
CGAACGCGGGCACCGGCGCAGGAGCAGGTGCTCGTGCGACCGGCGCGGCGACGACGACGGGCTGCGGAGCGGGTGCGGGCTTGGTCGCCGGCGCTCCCGCGCCATCGGGGCTCACCGCGAACACATTGCTGCACACACTGCACCGCGCGCGCACGCCGGCGGCGGGGACCTTGGCCGGGTCCACCCGATAGATGGTCTCGCACGACGGGCACGTCACGTTCACACAGCGCTCCTTATTCCTCGTCCTCGATCTCGCCCGCCTCGCGATCGTGCCGGCGGTCCACCACGAAGACTGATCCCGCCTGGGTCTTCGCATAGCTCTTCATTTCCGTGGCCAGCTCGCTCACCTGCGCCGGGTGCGCGAAGCGGCGATGCTGGTTTGTCACGACCCCGATCGACAGCGTCATCAGCGGCACCCGGTGCAGCTGTCCGCGCCGGTCCTTGCCGAAGTAGTAGCCGGCCCGCCGGTCCTGCTCATTGTACTGATAGGGGACCAGCGTATCGAAAACGTCCAGAATCTCGCTGCAGACCTCGCCGATCGCGGCGATGGGGAGCACAAAAATGAAATCGTCGCCCCCGATATGCCCGACGAATCCTTCCTTCCCGAGCATCCCCTTCACCACATCGTGCAGAATGCGGGACAGGAGGTAGATGACGCGGTCGCCATCATAATAACTGTAGCGGTCGTTGTATTCCTTAAAGTGGTCCAGATCGGCATAGCACACCGCAAACAGCTCGCCCAACTCCATGCGGCGCTTGAATTCCCGTTCGATCTCGGTCGTGCCCGGCAGGAGCGTGGAGGGATTGACCGCCACGTCGCGTTGTGCCCGGGTCACGAGGGCATCGAGCCGCCCCGCCTGCTCTCCCGGCTCGAACAGCGGAGTAATGACTTCGTCGGCGCCCGCGCTGAACCAACTGCGCACCACGTCGGTCGCGTGCCGGTTCGTGATGGCGGCCAGCGGGACGATCGCGGTGTAGGGGTCGGCTTTGAGGTGCGCGCACAGCTCGAGCCCGGCGGTGCCGGCGCTGTCGGCGTCCACGACGACCAGCATGGGAAGGGCACGGAGCACGCGCTCTTCCACGGCAGCCGCCTGCAGCACCGTATGCACGGGCAGACCCTTCCCGTTGACCCAGGCGGTCACGACGTCCGGTATGGCTCGACCAGCCGGCGAGAAGAAGAGTATGGATCGGCGCGACCGCACCTCACTCCTCTCGTAAGGGTCGAAACCACCTAAACTTAGGCCGCTTCCCCTCCCGTGTCAAATGAACTCTCCCGACCCGCTCACGCGGGCGTGTAGGGCTCACGCAGCTCCACCGGGCGGCTCTTGGCCCGCATGCGCAGGTTGAGCATTTCGACGAACACCGAGAAGCCCATGGCGAAGTAGATGTAGCCTTTCGGCAGGTGGCGTCCCAGCCCGTCGGCGATGAGCGACACGCCGATCAAGAGAAGGAAGCTCAGGGCCAGCATCTTGATCGTGGGATGGCGGTGCACGAAGTCGCTGATGGCGGCCGCCGAGAACATCATGACCCCCACCGCGATCACCACGGCCGAGATCATGACGCCGAGCTCGCGCGCCATGCCCACCGCGGTAATGACCGAGTCGAGCGAGAACACGATATCCAGCAGCATGATCTGCCCCACGACCGCGCCGAACGAGGCGGGTGTGCGCGCGCTCGAGCGGCCGGCGTCTCCCTCGAGCCGGTCGTGGATTTCATGCGTGCTTTTGGCGATGAGAAACAGCCCGCCCACGAGCAGAATGAGGTCTCGTCCGGAAATCGCCTGCCCGAAGACGGTGAACAACGGCGCGGTGAGTCGGATGATCCACGCCAGCGAGGCGAGCAGCGCGATCCGCATCAGCATCGCGCCGAGCAACCCGACCCGCCGCGCGCGTGCCTGCTGGCCCTCGGGCAGCTTACCCGCCAGGATGGAAATGAAGATGATGTTGTCGATGCCCAGGACGATCTCGAGCACCGTGAGCGTCAAGAGGCCGATCCAGGCCTCCGGCGTCGTGAGCCAATCCATCAGGGATCCTCGGTTAGAAAGCGAGCGTGACCGCCACGCGGGTGTTGCCGTGCCGGCCGACGGTGGTGTGCAGCGCCGCCGGGCGGCCCACGGCGGCCGTCATGCGCGCGGAAATCAGGGCGTCCACGACGCTGACGAGGTGATTCGCCAGCAGGAGTCCCACCTGATTCTGCGCGCGGCGGAAGGCATCATCGCTTTTGCGAATGGTCTCGCGGAAGACCTGGTGCTCCGGCGAGTGCTCGCGCCACGACCACCGGAAGCCGGGGCCGACCGCGTGGGCCTGGTAGAATTCGATGGCGCGCCAATACTGGGGAGACGTGGGGTCGGGCGGGACGTCGGGGTCTTCCCAGAACGTGCGCCGCGCGAGCAGCCACACCGACCCATTGTAGGTCGCCGCGTCGGCCTCCGGGACGAAGGCGGGACCCGGATCGGCATCGAACGCCCCGCTTTCGACGAACCGCTCCATCTGCTCGTAGTACTCGAACACCGTGTCACGGCGGGTCGGCGCGTACGGTCGTCGCGCGATCTCGTAGGCGAGCGTCTGAAATCGCCGCGTCTCGAGTCCCGCATCGCGGTCGAGCTGGAGAAACCGCGACAGCAGATACACCTCGGCGGCGAGGTACACGGCGCCGCGGTCCTGACCGGCGAGCAGCTGCCCAGCACCCGGCACGAGCAGCGAGGCGAGCGGCCGCACGAGCAGGCGCGTCCGCCGCGGGGCCGCGGTGTCGGGGGACGAAGGCGTGTCCTGCGCGCGTCCCGGATTCCCGGCCACGAGCGACACGAGCGCCACGATCGCGACCGTCACCGCGACCGGGCGGCGGGTCAAAACGTCACCCGGAACGAGAAGAACGTGGGGTTCTCGACCTCGAGGTCGGAATTGGTGAGAAACGCGCGGGCCAGGTCGACACCGATCGATCCGCTCTCGATGCCCAAACCGACGCTCGGACCGTTCAGGCCGTCCTGCACGAACGCATAGCCGGCGCGGACCCGCAGGAGCTGTTGATAGCCGATGTCGATGCCGAACCGCGTTTGCGATTCCCCGCCCCCCCCGCCCC
>JAUYMC010000058.1 GCA_030699545.1 Gemmatimonadales bacterium
CAGGCGCTGCTGGCGCACCTCGCGACGCTGCAGGGGGAGGCGCTCGACCGCCTGAGCCGCGCCTTCCGGGACGTGGCCGTGGCCGGGGGCAGCGGCGACCCCGTGACGCGCGAAGTGGCGGGGGCGCGGGCCACCGCCAACCTCGTCATGCAGCTCGTGGCCCGCGCGGAGCGGACCGTCGAAGGTGTGCTGGCGGCGGAGCTGTGGCGCCCGACGCTGCCCGCGTGGCGCCGCGCCGCCGAGCGCGCGCGCATCGCGCTGCGCGTCACGGGAGATCTGCCGGCGGATCCGCCGGCGTGGCTCACCAGCACCGGCACGGAGGTGTCTCCCGCATTGGTCGTCGACGACGCCCACCTCATCGTCACGTCCGGGGCCGGGGAGTCCCTGAAAGCGCTGTGGACCTCGCATCCGCTGCTCGTCGGGCTCGCGCGACGGCTTGCGCTCGCGGCAATCGGCGTGCTCGGCGCCTGCCGGGCGGCGCCGATCCCGGACGATCAGCGCTTTCCCGCCGGAACCGATCTGCGCGCGCAGCACCGCTTCGTCCTGGACACGCGGATCCGGCTGATCGACTCCGGTCCGCCGGGCGCGACGCCGGTGCTCTTCATTCATGGCTTGGGCGCCTCGATGTATGCCTGGCGGCACACGCTCCCGCCGGTGCTCGCCGCGGGATATCGCGTCATCGCATTCGACAACCGCGGGTTCGGCTTCACGGAGGACACGTCGAGCGCCGGGTACGACAACGCCGGATACGTGCGCCTGGCGGTCGCGCTGCTCGACTCGCTCGGCGTCTCGAGCGCCGTCGTCGTCGGTCACTCGATGGGCGGCGCGATCGCGGCCGAGCTCGCGCTCGAGCATCCCGAGCGGGTGCGCGGCCTGGTCCTGATGAACGCGGCGGGCGCGAGCGTACGCTTTCCGTTGCTGTTGCGCGCCGCGCGCTGGCCGTTCATGGGCGCGCTGGTGACCGCGTTCCGCGGGCGCGCGCCGACGGCGCGCGTGCTGCGCTCGACCTACGCCGATCCCGACAAGGTGATCGAACGGGACATCGATCAATACTACGCGCCCGTCCCGCAGCGGCAGTTTGGCCGTGCCTTGCGGGGGGTGTTACGGGAGTTCACGTTCGATACACTCATCGGACGCCTCCGGGTGAAGACGCTCGAACCCCCCACGCTGATCCTCTGGGGCGCCGAGGACCGGTGGATTCCGGTACGTGAGGGCGGCCGCATCGCCGCCGCGCTGCCGCGGGCGGTGTTCGTCGTCGTCCCCGGCGCCGGCCACGCGGTCGCGGAAGAAGCGCCCGATGCCGTCAACCGGCTGTTGCTCGATTTCCTGAACGAAGGCGTGTCCCGCATTCCGGAGAACGTCGCATGGTCTACGCCGTCCTGGCGCTGCTCGCGCTCCAGCAACAACCCCTCGATACCGCCTATACCGCCAAGATCCGCGAGCTGACGTCCGAGCCGCGGTTCAACACCGAGCTGACCGATCACCTCCCCGCGGATTCGCGGGTCCCGACGCCGTTCCAGGTGCTCGGCTATGTGCCCGGCACCGTCGGCAAGCTGTCGTATGTCGCCGACATCACGCGGTACTTTCGCGCGCTGGACGAGGCGTCGCCCCGGGTGAAGGTGCTCGATCTGGGCATGAGCGACGAAGGACGGCCCATGATCATCGCCGCCATCGCCGATTCGGCGACGATCGCGCGGCTCGATCACTATCGCGCCATCACCGCGGCGCTCGCCGACCCGCGCCGGGTGTCCAGCGACTCGGCGCAGCGGCTGATCGGCGCCGGGAAGGCGATCTACTACCTCTCGGGCTCGATTCACTCGCCCGAGACGGGGTCGCCGGAAATGCTGATGGAACTGGCCTATCGGCTGGCGGTCCAGGAGACGCCATTCATCCGGCAGATACGCGACAGCATCATTACACTCATCACGCCCGTGACCGAGGTGGACGGGCGGGACCGCCAGGTCGACATCTACCGCTACCGCAAGGCGAACAAGAACATCGGCCCCAACCTGGTCTACTGGGGCAAGTACACCGCGCACGACAACAACCGGGATGGGATCGTGATGTCGCAGGTGCTCACCCGGACCATGATGAAGGCGTTCTTCGACTGGCATCCGACGGTGCTGCACGACCTCCACGAGTCGGTGCCGTTCCTGTATACCTCGACCGGCACGGGGCCCTACAACCGGGAGCTCGATCCGATCGTGATCACGGAATGGCACGAGCTGGCGTTCCAGGAAATCACCGAGCTGACCCGTCGCGGATTGCCGGGCGTCTGGACCCACGACTTCTACGACGGCTGGACGCCGAACTACATGTTCTGGGTGGCGAACGGCCACAACTCGATCGGGCGCTTCTATGAGACCTATACGTCGCGCGGCGCTGACTGCCACACCGTGCAGCTGCCGGCGTCGCGCACGTCCGTCGAGTGGTTCCGTCCCAACCCGCCGCTCAACGGGGTCCGCTGGTGCATTCGCAACAACATCAACTATCAGCAGTCAGGCGTCCTTATCGCGCTGAACTACATGGCGCGCAACGGGCACCGCTACCTCGAGCAGTTCTATCGCAAGGGCGTTCGTGCGATCGAGCGGGGACGCGCCAAAGCCGGCCCGAACGCGTACCACATTCCGGCGAACCAGGCGCGGCCCGTCGAAGCGGCCAACCTCGTCAACCTGGTCCGGTTTCATGGTCTCGACGTGCATCGCGCCACAAGGCCGTTCACCGCCGGCAAGATCGCGGTCGCCGGCGGCGATTACTTCGTGCGGCTCGATCAGCCGTACGGCCCCCTCGCCAAGAGCTACTTCAGCCGCCAGGAATACGGGGCCGACGATCCGCGTCCCTACGACGACACGGGGTGGACGCTGCAGTACGTCCGCAACGTCGCGTTGAACGCGATCAGCGACACGACGGTGTTTGCGGCGCCGCTGGCGCGGATCGAGAGTGACGTGCGCATCCGGGGGCAGATGGCGGGCACGCGCGGGGCCGGCGCGGCGGCATTCCTCATCGCGCCGACGACCGAAACGGGCCTGATCCAATTCCGCATCGCCTTGCGCGACGTGCCGATGTGGGTGAGCGAGGATTCCTTCACGCTGGACCGCCGCGGGTGGGGCCGCGGCACGACGATCATTCCTGCGAAGGGTACCAACGTTCCCGCTGATGTGGAGCGGCGCGTGGCGCAGGCCGCCGAGTCGCTGGGACTGACCGCGATCGGCGTGCGCTCGCTGCCGGGCGGGGCCCGGCACGAGCTGGATCTCCCGCGCATTGCGCTGGTGCATTCGTGGCTCAACACGCAGAACGAGGGGTGGGTGCGCTACGCATTCGACGTGCTGGGCGTCCCCTACACCTACATCGGCGTACAGCAGCTGAAGGATCGCGCGTTCTTGAACCAGTTCGACCTGCTCATGTTTCCGTTCGTGAGTAACAACGCGCAGGCGATCGTGAACGGCCGGCCGATGACCGGACCCAAGATCCCCTGGCGGCGCACCGCCGAAACGCCGAACCTCGGCATCGATTCGACCGACGACGTGCGTCCCGGCATCGGGCTCGATGGGTTGATCGCGGTGCGCGCCTGGTTACAGGCGGGCGGCGTGCTGATCACCGAGGGCGGCACCTCCGCGGTCTTCACCGATTACGGCATCACGCGCGGCGTCGGTATCAGCCCGGCGCGGCAGCTCCGCGCCCCGGGCGCGATCTTCCGTGCGGTCCTCAAGGACGCCAGGAGCCCCATCGTCTACGGGTATCCGGACACGCTCGCCGTGTACTTCAATCAGTCGCCGCTCTTCCAGGTCGACACGAGCACGCAGGTGCCGGAGGACCAGGACGCCGATCTGACTCGCGAGCAGGCCCAGACGCGGCCGCGGGTGGTCCTGGGCTTCCACCCAAAGCGCGATTCCCTGCGGCTGTCGGGACTGCTCGTGAACGGCGAAGAATTGGCCGGCCGCCCGGCGATCGTCGACGCCCCGGTGGGGCGTGGTCACGTCGTGCTGTTCGCGATTCGGCCGTTCTGGCGTTGGGAAACGCAGGGGAGCTTTGCGCTGGTGTTCAATACGCTGCTGAACTGGAACGATCTGAACGTCGCGTGGCCGATGGACTTGAAGCCGAGTACCCGGCCAGTGGCGGCACCGGCGGATGGGCATTAGATTTCCTCAACCATTTGGTTGACGAAATCACCCATTGCCACCTAAGTTAAGCAATAACAGGGCGTTACGTATTGTGACCGCGGCGCGCGAGGAGTTTGCGCGCTGCGGCTTCGCGGGTGCCCGAGTGGATCAGATCGCTCGGCGCGCCGGCGTCAACAAGCAGCTGTTGTTCTACTACTACCACTCCAAGCGCGGCCTCTTCCACGCCGTCCTCGCCGCGGCCGCCGCCGATCTCGAAGCGGCCCTGGGCGCCGCGGAGGCGGCGAGTGGCGGCGCGGGGCGAGCCGGGCCGTTGGAGCGCCTGCACGGCGCGCTGACGGCGCAGTTCGACTTCCTCTCCCGAAACCAGGATCTCGTTGCGTTGCTCCGCCAAGCCGGCGGAAGCGGGGGAGGCCGGTTGGACGTCGCCCCCTTCGCGCCGGCGATCAAACGACTCGTAGTCTTGCTGGCGGAAGGGCAGGGCCGAGGCCAGGTGCGCGACGACCTCGATCCGCACCTCACCGCGGCCCAGGCGCTGATCTTGATGATCGGCTACTTGGGGATGGAAGCGGCGATCGCCGCCAGCGCGCGACCACTGGGCGGCGATGAGCCGACACTGCGGCAACGCTGGAAGGCTGCCGCTGTGGATCTGGTGGTTGCCGGAGTGGCGACCGCCGTTCCCTAGTTACTCGAGGCCATCACGGGAGCTTCGGCCTCGAAGATGAGCTGGCCCGCTTCGAACCGGGCGCCGCGGAGCGCCAGGCTGAGCACTTCCCCGAGCTCCTCCACCAGATGCACGTCGAGCGTCTTCCGGACGTCTTCGGGCAGATCCTCCAGATCGCGCGCATTCTCCTTGGGGAGAATGACGGTCTGGATCCCGGCGCGCACCGCGCCCAGGACTTTTTCCTTCACGCCCCCGATCGGGAGCACCCGCCCCCGCAACGTGATTTCGCCCGTCATGGCGATATCGAAGCGCGCGGGCCGGCGCGACAGCGCCGACACGAGTGCGGTCGCCATGGTAATCCCCGCCGACGGCCCGTCCTTGGGGATCGCGCCCGCGGGGACGTGGATATGGACGTCGGTATCGATGAACGCATCTTTCGGGATGCCGAGCTGGTGCGCGTGCGACTTTGCGTACGTGAGCGCCGCGCGCGCCGATTCCTTCATGACATCGCCCAGCTGACCGGTGAGCACCAGCTCGCCCTTGCCGCGCATCACACTCGCCTCGACGAACATGATGTCGCCGCCGACGGGCGTGTAGTACATCCCGGTCGCCACACCGTCCTGGTCCTCCCGCGCCATGCGCTCGGGATGGACCTTGGGACGGCCGATGAGGAGCGGGACGTCCTCGGGGGCCACGGTCACCTGCTGCGCGGCGCCGTCGGCGATCTTGCGGGCCACCTTCCGGCCCAGCTTGCCGATTTCGCGCTCCAGTTGCCGCACGCCCGCTTCGCGCGTGTAGCTCGAGATGATCTCGCCCAACGCCGCATCGGGCAGTTTCAGCTGCTCGGGCGTGAGCCCGTTCTCGTGCAGCTGCCGCGGCACCAGGTACCGCCTGGCGATCTGCAGCTTCTCGCGCTCGGTGTAGCCGGCGAACGTCACCGTTTCCAGGCGGTCGAGCAGCGGCCCCGGGATGCTCTGCATGAAGTTGGCCGTCGCGATGAACAAGACCTCGGACAGATCGAACGGGACACCGAGGTAGTGGTCGGTGAACGAGTCGTTCTGCGCCGGATCGAGCACCTCGAGCAGGGCGGACGCCGGGTCGCCCTGGAACGAGGCGCCCAGCTTGTCCACTTCGTCGAGCAGGAAGATGGGGTTCTTGGCGCCCGCCTGCTTCATGCCCTGGATGATCCGGCCGGGCATCGCGCCGACGTAGGTGCGCCGGTGTCCCCGGATATCGGCCTCGTCGCGCGCCCCGCCCAGCGAGATCCGGACGTACGGCCGCCCCATCGCGCGTGCAATGGACTTGGCGATGGACGTCTTGCCCACGCCGGGGGGCCCCACGAACAGGAGCGTCGGGGCCCGCGCGGCCTTGTCGTCGTCGTTCCCGGGCGCTTCCGTCTCCGGCTGCCGTTGGCGCAGCTGCCGCACGGCGAGGAATTCGAGCACCTGATCCTTCACGTCCTGAAGGCCGTGATGGTCCTCTTCGAGGATCTCCGCCGCGCGTTGCAAGTCGAGCGACTCCTCGGTGCGCGTGTTCCACGGGAGCTCGGCCACCGTCTCGAGGTATGTCCGGATGACCTGCGCTTCCATCGAGTCGCGGCTGGCGCGCTCGAGGCGGGCGAGCTCGCGATCGACTTCCTTGCGTGCCGCCTCGGGTAGATTGAGCGCCGCGAGCCGCTTGCGCAGGTCTTCCGCGTCGGTCGCCTCGTCTTCCTCCCCCAGCTCCTTGCGGATCGCCTTCATCTGCTCACGCAGCAGCATCTCGCGCTGCCGCTCGCCCAGCTCCTCCTGGACCTGGGACTTGATGTCTTCCTGCGCATCGAGCACGGCAATCTGTCGCTGGACATGCACGATGACCTTCCGCAGGCGGTCCTCGACCGCCAGCGTCTCGAGCAGCTGCTGGCGCTCGGCGGCGTGGATGTCGAGATGGCCGGCGACGAGGTCGGCGAGCGCGCCGGGGTCCGTGACGCCCTGCAGGACCTGCTGCACGACGTCGGTCGGCAGGCCGGACTTCTGGCCCAGCTCGGCGGCGCGCTCGCGCACCTCGCGATGCAGCGCCACGAAGGCCGCGTCGTCGGCTTTCAGGGGGGCGTGATCCGGCGTCTCACGCACCGTCGCTTCGAGATAGCCGGCGGTATCGGTATACTGAACGGCGGTGCCGCGTGTCTCACCATGGAGAATGAGCTGGACGCCGCCGAGATTGCGTTGAATTTGGCTGATCCGGGCGATCGTTCCCGTGGTGTACAGCAGGCCCGGAGACACCTGATCGATGTTTTCCTTCTGTGCCACGGCGAACACCCGCCGATCGTCGTGCTTGAGGGCGGCTTCGATCGCGCGGAGGGTCGCCGGCCGGCCCGCCCCAATGGGCGTCGCGACGCCGGGAAACAGCACGGCGTCGCGCAGCGGCAGGACGGGTAGAACGAGACGTTCAGACATGCATCGCTCCCATTCAGGGCGTGGGTCGCGGGACCAGGACTAGCCCCAATCCATGACTCGGAATGCACCCACTGTGCCATCAAGAGACGCCCCCGGCGGCAGCCAGGTTCCCGAAATCGCCGCCAAACAGGCAAGGCCTGCCAAGGCGACGCGTTGCACGCCCGGGCCGTTGCGGCTAAATCTTTCATCCGCATGAACCGGCCCTCGGCGTGACCGACTCGCTTTCGAAGCGGCTGAGCCAGGCTCTGGGCGCCTCCTTCACAGTCGAAGGAGAAATCGGCCGGGGCGGCATGGGCGTCGTCTACAACGCCCGTGACGAACGCCTCAAGCGCCGGGTCGCCATCAAGGTCTTACCCCCCGAGCTCGCGTTTCGCGAAGAGATCCGGATCCGGTTCCTGCGGGAAGCCGAAACGGCGGCCCGACTGTCCCACCCCCATATCGTTCCCATCCACTCAGTGGGTGAGGGTCCCGAAGGGCTCGTCTACTTCGTCATGGCCTTCGTGGACGGCGAGTCGCTCGGCGCGCGCCTGAAACGGCGCGAGCGTCTTTCTCCGGAAGAGGCGCGGCGCATTCTGATGGAAACGGCCGATGCGCTCGGCGCCGGACATGCGCTCGGCATCATCCACCGCGACGTCAAGCCGGACAACATCCTGCTCGAGGGCAGCCGCGGCCGCACCGTTCTCACCGACTTCGGGATCGCGAAAGCACTCACGTCCACGACCGGACCCGGAACGCTGACGGCGACCGGCGTCGCGATCGGGACGCCGCATTACATGAGCCCCGAGCAGGCCGCCGGAGACCGCGAGATCGACGGCCGCTCCGACATCTACAGTCTCGGCGTGGTCGGCTATCAGATGGTGACCGGCGAGCTGCCGTTCTCGGCACCGACCGTCCCCGGTCTCCTCCTCAAGCAGATCACGGAGGCCGCGCCGTACCTGCAGGACAAATCCCCTACCTGTCCCGACGACCTCGCCGCCTGCATCATGCGCTCGCTCGAGAAGGAGCCGGAAGCGCGCTGGCCGACGGCCGATGCGCTGCGCCGCGCGCTCGAGTCGCGCACCGCCCCGGCGTACCGGCGGCGTTCGGTAGCCGCGACGCGGCTCGGTGCGGGGAGGGGTGGAGCTCCCGGTCCACTCGGTCCGCCCCGGGGCGCAGCGGGAGACGCGGCCGCCGAGCCTGCCCGGCGGCGCAGCGGCCGCGCGGCGAAGCGGGACCCCAAGTCGCAGCTGACGGCGAGCGGCGAGCCGAAGCTCGTCGCGCAGGTGCGCAACGTCTTCGTCAATTGGGCGTCGGTCTGCGGCGGCCTGACGATGATCGATCTGATTCAGGGCGGCGGACTGGGCTGGTCCCTCTTCCCCACGATGATCTGGGGCGCCTTCGGCGTGTTGCCGCAGTTCTGGAGACTGTGGGCGGCCGGCTATTCGTGGCGCGACATCGTGCACCGTCCCGCGGCCCCCGATGCCGCGGAGGCGCGACTGCGCGCCGCCGCGCGGGGAGCGGGGGGAGCAATCGGCGCGGGAACCGCGGGCCCCGACGATTTTGGACGTCACGTCGACACGATCCGGATGGCGCGCAGCGACCGCGAGGCGATCCTCAAGATTCTCGAGCGCGTCCCGACGAGCGAGCGCAAGCTGCTGCCTGACGTCGTCGTGACGGTGGACGCGCTGCTCAAGCGCGCGGAGGACCTCGCGCGCATGCTCCACAGCATGAGCGCGGATGTCGACGACACCGCCATTCAGCGCCTCGAAGTGCGGATTGCGGCGGTGGAGCGCAGCGAGGAAGGGCCCGAACGGGAGCGGCAGCTGAGCCTGCTCGAGCGCCAGCGGCAGGCGTTGACCGATCTCCTGGCCCGCCGCCGCCGGGTGGAGGAGCAGATCGAGTCGTGCGTGTGGGCGATGCAGAATGTCCGGTTCGACTTGCTGCGGCTGCGCTCGGCGGGCGTGGCGGCGGTGCTGAGCGATCTCACCAACGCCACTCAGCAGGCCCGCGCCCTATCGCGCGACGTGGATCACGTGATCGCGGCGGCGGGAGAGATCCGCGACGTGCTCAGCGGGGGTCCTCCGCCACCCGCCCCCCATCCCTAGCCCGCACCCTGACGGCCGCCCGCCCA
>JAUYMC010000066.1 GCA_030699545.1 Gemmatimonadales bacterium
GGGGCGGACCCCCCCCCCCCCCCCCGGCCGACTGCTCGAAGGCGAACATGGTGCCGGTGCGGCCCAGGCCGCACTGCACTTCGTCGAAGATGAGCGCGACGCCGCGCTCGTCACACAGCTCGCGCAAGAATGCCAGGAACGCGGGGTCGACGGTGCGCACGCCGCCTTCGCCCTGCACCGGCTCGATGATGACCGCGCCCGTGCCGCCGGCGGTAATCGCCGCCCGGGCCGCCTGACGATCGCCGAGCGGGATGATGGCGACCCCCGCGAGCAGCGGCTCGAACGGCCGGCGGTAGTCGGGTCGATCGGTCGCGGCGAGGGACGCAAACAGCCGTCCGTGGAAGGACCCACTGAAGGCCACGATCCCCGACTTGCCCGACCACTTCCGCGCGAACTTGAAGGCGCCTTCGTTGGCTTCCGCCCCGGAATTGCAAAAGAACGCCTGCCCCGGGAACGTCTTCGTTAATTCGGCAGCCAGCAGCTCGGCTGGCTCGGTGTGAAAGAGATTCGAAACATGGACGAGCCCGCTGTCGAGCGCCCGTATGAGGGCGGCGCGGATGACGGGATGGTTGTAGCCGAGCGCGTTCACACCGATGCCGGCGGTGAAATCGAGGTAGCGAGTGCCGTCCTCGGCGATCAGCGCGCAGCCATCCCCGCCAACGAACAACGGGCCCACGCGGGCATAGACGCCGAGGAGTGGGGAGGCCTCGGCGTGGGTACTGGTGGTCACGCGGGTTGCGGCGCGGGAGGCGTGGCCAGAAGGCGGGTGCCGGCGGTGACGCTCTCGAGCATGTCGAGATCGCCGATCCGTACGGCCCGGACACCCGCCTCCACAGCGTGCGCGGCGGCCCGCAGCTTCGCGGCCATGCCGCCGGAAACCGCGCCCAGCTCGACCAGCGCTGCGACGTCGGCGGTGGGGATGGCGGCTTGCGGCACGCCGTCGATTCCCACACCCGCGACGTCGGAGATGAACAACAGCTCCTGTGCGCCCAGCGCCGCCGCGACCGCCGCGGCCGCCGCGTCCGCATTGACGTTGAGCGGCGTCGCCGGACCGTCCGCCGCTTCGGCGGGCGCGATCGGCGCGATTACCGGCGTGAGGCCGGCGAGCAGGAGACTATGGAGGAGCGACGCGCGCACCTCGGTCACCTCGCCGACGTGCCCGAGGCTGCCGGCCAGGGGGCGTGCGGCGAGCAACCCGCCGTCGACGCCCGACAGGCCGATCGCGTCGAGACCGGCGATCCGCAGCGCGCTCACGAGCAGCCGGTTCATGGGCCCGGCGAGCACCATCTCCACGACCTGCGCGACGTCGGGTGGGGTGACGCGCAAGCCGTCGCGCTGCTCCACCGGGAGTCCCAGGCGGCGCGACCAGGCGCTCACGGCCTGTCCGCCGCCGTGCACGACCACGAGCGATCCGCCGGCCGCGCGCAGGGCGCGCGCGCAGCGCGCCACCCACTCGGGCCGGTCGAGCTCGTTGCCGCCGATTTTTACGACGCGGACTTTCAGCATACCAGGCCCGCCGTTTCGGGAAGCCCGAGCATCACGTTCATGTTCTGGATCGCCTGGCCGGCCGCCCCCTTCACCAGGTTGTCGATGGCGGCGATGACGGTGAGGCGGGGCCGGCGCACGTCCGCGACGGGGACGACGCCGAGGGCGACGCGGTTGCGATACACCACGTCCTTGAGCGACGGCAGCGCGCCGTGCATCACGTGGATGCAGGGCTCGCCGTCATAGGTCGCGGCGTACAACCCCTCGGCGGTGGCCTGATCGAGCACGCGCGTCAGCGGCACGTGAATGGTCTCGAGGATGCCGCGCTTCACCGGCAGCAGATGCGGCGTGAACACCAGGTCGCCCGTGAAGCCCCCTTCGCGCGACAGCGATTGCCGCAGCTCGGCGAGGTGGCGGTGGGTGTTGCCGGCGGCGTAGGCGCGGAAGTCTTCCGACACTTCGCCGAACAGCAGCTCCCGTTTGGGATTGCGGCCCGCGCCGGTCACGCCGGAGGCGGCGTCGACGATGATTTCGCGGGAGGCATCGATCAATCCCAACCGGGCGAGCGGGATGAGTGCGAGCAGCGCCGCCGTCGGATAGCAGCCGGGATTGGCGACCAGCTCGGCGTCCGACAGCCGGGGGCGGGTGAATTCGGTGAGCCCGTACACCGCGTCGGGCGACAGCCGGAAGTCGGCGGAAAGGTCGATCGCGCGCGAGCCGCCCGCGCGGGCCTCGTGCACGTAACGGGCGGAGACGCCGTGCGGCAGCGCCGACAGGACGATCTCGGCCTCGGCGAACGGGGCGTCGTCGGCGCGGATCAGCCGGCGGCCCTCGATCCACTCACCGGCGGCCGACTCGGCGGTCGCGAACGCGACGGTGGCGCCCGGATGGCCGGCGAGCAGCCGCATCAGCTCCTGCCCGACGTATCCGGACGCCCCCAGCACGCCCACGGGGACGGATGTATGATTATTCATTTCGCCGAGAAATTATGCACATTCGCCAACGGGCGCAAGACCGCCCCTCCGTCACCCGCTGCGCCCCTACGTCACCCGTTCCAGCCGGTCGTTCGGGTAGTACGCGCGCCCGACTTTGGCGCACGGTTTCCCCTCCACCATCACCACATCCGCCGTGAAGTCGAAACGGCCGCCGAACAGGCTCGACCCCACCCCGTACGCGTCCACCGGCACCCGCTGCTCCTCGAACTGCCGGATCTTTTCCACCGTGAATCCGCCTGAGACGATGATTTTCACCTGCTCGAACCCCTCGGCATCGAGCGCCTGGCGCACGTTCCACACCAGCCGGGGACTCACCCCCGTCGGTTTGAACGTGCCCATCTGCGGGATCACCGACTGGTCCACGAGCGTCTCGGCGGTGTCGAGCCGCACGCCGTACAGCCGGTTGCCGAGCGCGCGCGCCACGTTGAGCGAGGTGCCGACGCAGTCGTTGTCGAAATCGACGAGCGTGATGAGACGAATCGACGGGTCGGTGTGATCGGCGAACTTGGACGACGCCAGCACGGTGTCGCCGCCGTAGGCCGCGATCAGGGCGTGCGGCACGGTGCCGGTCCCTTCCGATCCCCACCACGAGGCCTGGGCGTCGGTCGAGACGCCGATGGCGCCCGCGATGTGGGCGGCGTAGCCGTCGCCGGTCTGGACGAGCCAGTGGTCGTGGCGGGCGGGAAAGAACATCACCTGCCGCGGCCGCGCCGCCTCGACGACGAGCCGGGTATTGGTTCCCACCCGCGTGCGGCGCGCCAGCACGCCGAGGTACAGCGTCTCCAGGACGGCGAAGGCGTCGTAGGGACCCTCGATGAGCAGCACCGTTTCCCACGGCGCGATCTCGTCGCCGTCATACAGCGCGTGCACCACCAGCTCATCCCATCGCTCGCCGCACAGCTTGAGAATCGCGATCGCTTCGTCGATGCCGCCGAGGTAGGCGTGCGACTTCCCGAACACCTGCATCGTCACGCGCGGGCGGTGCCGGTCGTGGCGCAGCAGCTCGCGCGCGCGGACGAAGTACTTATCGGAGTAATAGCCCTCCCGCATCTTGTCGACGGGGAGATGGAAGATGGAAGGGTCCAGCCGCTGCCGGCGCGCCATGCTCGTCAGCGCGGCCCGGGCCAGGCGAACGTCGCCGACAGGGTGTCGCCGGTGGGCAGCGGCAGCCGCCGCGCGACGTTGTTGAGACTGCCGCAGATCACGCCGATCGACTGATCGGCCGGCGCATTCGGCGCCGACACGCGCAGGCAGACGACGTCCGACTCGAGCGCGAGGACGCGATCGCGCAGCGCGCGCGGCGGCTGGGGGCGCGTGAGCCGCACGTCCAGCGACGTCGCGCGGCGGCCCAGGACCAGCCGCACGATCCGGCTGGGTCCCTGCGGCAGCAGGTCCATCGGCCGCGGCCCGCTCACCGTGTCGCCGCGCACGAGATTCAACGTCACGCGCGCGCGCCGCGGCCGCAGCACCGCTTCGACGCGGAAGTCGTGGAGCGAATCGCTCAGCTGCAGCTCTTCCGCCGGCCGCGCCGCGCCCCCCGCGAAATTGCGCTCCAGCGCCAGCTCGAGCCAGATCGCCCGGGCGTCCGGATCGCGCGTCCGCCCGAACGGATGAATGCGCGCGGTGTCGGCCCACCCCATGCGCACCACCCGATGGTAGCTGTCCTGCTCCCACAGCGGCAGGCCGCGTCGCGAGCGGGCGAGGAGGCGCCGGGTGAAGAACTCCGCGCCGAGACTCACGGTGTCGCCGACGGGCGTGATCTGCAGCAGCGCCTCCACCTCGACCGAGTCGCCGCGCAGACTGAGCCGCAGCCCCGTGTCGAGTGAACCGCTGACGGACCCGCTCCCCAGCACGCGGGCGCTGTCGGCCGCGCCGGTACGCTCCAGGACCCGCACCCGATAGGTCAGACGGGTGCCGGGGCCTTGCAGCAGGCCCGCGATGACCACCGCCGCGAGGGCGCTACTCGACCACAATGAGCGCACGGGTCTCCTCGACCGGTTCTCCACCCGGGCCGCCCCACTGCCGGTACGCCACCCACCCTCCTGCGAGCCCCATGATCACCGCCACCATCACCCAGAGCGTCAAGGTGCGCGGACGAATCGCCGGCCGGGGCACGACATGCGCGTGCGGATCTCCCGCGGAGCGCGCCAGGGCGACGCGCACCTCGAGCTGACTGGCGCGCGCGCCCGAGCAGTGCGTGCACGCCGCCAGATGCTTGGCGAGGGCCGCCCGCTCCGCCAGCGACAGCTCGCCATCCAGCTCGGCGTCGATCTGATGCAGCCAGTGCTCGTGCCCGGCCATCAGCGCTCCTCCCGCACCCGATAGCGCAGCGCCCGGCGCTGCATCCAGCGCACCGCCAGGGCGTCGACGAACGTGCGCAGGACGCGGTTCCACATCCCGTATTTCGTCACGCCGGCGCGGCGGGGCCGATGGCTCACCGGCACTTCCGTGACGGTTCCCCCTTGCATCTTGATCAACGTGGGAAGAAAGCGGTGCATGCCGGCGAACAGCGGCAACGTGCCGAGGGCGTCGGCGCGGAACGCCTTGAGCGAGCACCCCGTATCGCGGATCGCCTCGCCGTTCAGGCGGTTGCGCACCCCGTTGGCGATCACGCTCTGCACCCGTTTCCAGACGGTGTCGCGCCGCGCCACGCGGTATCCCGCGACCGCGGTGGAGCCGGAACGTTCCATCTCCTCGAGCAGCCGGGGAATGTCGGCGGGGTCGTTTTGCAGGTCGGCATCGAGGGTGATGACGACGGCGCCGCGGGCGGCCCGAAAGCCGGCCGCGAACGCCGCCGTCTGGCCCGCGTTCGATTCGAACGCGACCACGCGGAGCGTCGGATGATCCTGCTGCAGGCGCTTCAAGACGTCGATCGAGCCGTCGGTAGAGCCGTCATCGACCACGACGACTTCGTAGCTGCGACCATGGAGGGCTCCGGCGATTTCCGTCAACAGCGGCGCGAAGTTCTCCCGTTCGTTGTACGCGGGGATCACGAGCGAGAGCTCGGGCCGAGTCGGCGCGCGGTTCACGGATTGGGGAACGTAGACGGAGCCGGCGCGCCGAGCAAGTTGACAGGGACATGAGCCGTGTGTAAAACCCTAGCACTTCTCGCTTTCGGGAGTTTCCCGTGTCCGGACCCCTGTCTCGTCGTGAGTTCCTGGCCTCGACCGCGGCCACGCTCCCCCTCCTGGCCCCCGCCATTCCGCATGCGATGCGGCCGCTGCGTCCCCTTCCCCCTTCGCGGTGGGCGGCGAAGCCGGTGGTGGTCGCAAGCGCCAACGGCCTGCGGGCGGTGCAGAAAGCGTTCGATCTCCTGATAGCGGGGGCCGACACCCTGGATGCCGCCGTCGAAGGCGTGAAGATCCAGGAGCTCGATCCCGAAGACGATTCGGTCGGGTACGGCGGTCTGCCCAACGCCGACGGCGTCGTGCAGCTCGACGCGTCGTGTATGCACGGCCCCACCCGGCGGGCGGGCGCGGTGGGATGTCTCGAGAACATCAAGACGCCGTCCGAGGTGGCGAAGCTCGTGCTCAAGTACACGAATCACATCTTTCTCGTGGGCGAGGGCGCCAAGCGATTCGCGCTGTCCTACGGATTCACGGAAGAAGACCTGATGACGGCGCATTCGCGGGACGCATGGCTGCGGTGGCGGGCCAATCTCAATCCCACCGACAACTTCCTCGACGTGCCGGACACCGAACGGCTGACGACGCCCAAGACGGGCACGATCAACTGCAACGCCGTCACCCCACAGGGGGACATCTCCTCGGTGACGACCACGAGCGGGTTGTCCTGGAAGATTCCGGGCCGGGTGGGCGATTCGCCGATCATCGGCGCGGGGCAGTACTGCGACAACGACGTCGGGGCGGCGGGCTCGACGGGCCGCGGCGAATCGAACATCAAGGTCTGCGGGGGCTTTCTCACTGTCGAGCACATGCGGCGCGGCATGAAACCCGCCGACGCCTGCCTCGAGACGCTCAAGCGGGTGGTCGCGGCCACCGAGCCGCGGCTGCTGGACGAGCGTGGCCGGCCGCGCTTTGGCCTCAGCTTCTACGCCGTGAACAAGCGCGGCGAATTCGGCGCCGCCACGCTGTATCCGGGGCGGTACGCCGCCCACGACGGCACCGCGGCCCGGATCCGCGACACGGCGTATCTCTACCAACGCGGCAACTGATGCGCCGGGCGCTGGCGCTGCTCTGCCTCGCACCAGCGGCGCTGGCCTCGCAGGAACGCGTGTGGATCGATCAACTGTATCCCTTCGCCTACTACAGCACGGTCGACGGGTTCTGGCTCGGCGGTCACTACGGATGGTCCAGTCCGATGACCGCAAGTACCCGGCCGGAGCCGCACTTCGCCAATCTCCGCTTCGACGCCGCCGCCAGCACGCAGGGGAGCTCTGCCGTGGTCGCCGACGCGCAGGCGCCGGCCCACTGGGACGGCTGGCGCGTCGGCCTCACCTTCAGCGCCGCGCGGGCCAACCGACTCGGCTACTACGGGCAGGGCAACGACACCCCGTTTGAATCCGACAGCGTCACGCCGGCCAACCCTTTCCTCTATCGTGTCAGCCGCACCACGCGCGGCGCGCGCCTGACGGTACAGCGGCGCCTCGTGGGCCCGCTGCGCGTGCTCGCGGGGGGATCGCTGGAGCGGACCGATTTCCGCGAGCTGCCGGGCGACAGCCGGTTTCGCCGCGACCGCATCGCCGGCATCGTGCGTCCGGAGGACGTTCCGTTCAACGACCAGGTCATTCGCGGCGGCCTGGTGGTGGACTGGCGCGACCAGGAAGTCGACCCGCATCGCGGCGTGCTCGCCGAGGTGCTCGTGGGCGAGGGTTCCGGGTACACGCGCACGACGGCGGCGCTGCACGCCTACGTGCACCCGTTCGACCGGCTGATGCTCGCCGCGCGCCTCGCAGGCGAACGGATGACGGGAGAGCCTCCGGTCGCCGCGCAGCTCACCATGGAATCGAGCCGTGGGCCCGCTGTGGCGCTGGGCGGATACTCCTCACTGCGCGGCTATCACGACGGCCGCTTTGTGGGGCCGGGGAAGCTGCTGGGCGGCGTCGAAGCGCGGTACGCCGTCGTCTGGGCGCCGCGCGTGCTGGAAATCAAGATCGTGGCGTTCTACGACTTCGGGCGCGTGTTCGGCCCCGGCGAGAAGGTCCGCCTCACCCGCTCGGGCCTGCATTCGAGTGCGGGGGCGGAGGTGGCGCTGGCGATGTTGCGCAACACGCTGATCATCGTCGGAGCGGGCAAAGGCGCAGAAGGCGCTCAGGTGCTGTTCGGCACGTCGTGGAGCTACTGAATCTCCCGGATCACGACCCCACGCTGCTTCAGCTCGTCCACATACGCATCGAACGGCACCGCTTGATCCGGCGTCAGCACGCCGGCGCCGCGGACGCGCTGGTCCACCTGCATCACGCCCGTGATGGCGAGTGAGAAGCCGGTGGTGCGCATCATGGCGCTGATGCCGTTCTTCTCGTCGTAGTAGTCGAGCAGCTGCCAGGCGACGCGGCGGCCGTCCGTGCCGGTCACCTCGATCCGCAGCGCCACGAGATCGCGCGACGCCGGCTTCGTGAGCTGCGGTGAGACGCTCGCGATGAACAGGTCGCGCGGCACGACCTTCGTGCCTTTCACCATCAACGGCTTCATCTCGAGGAGGCCCAGCTCGCGGATCGGGCGCATGATGGCGGCATGCCCGGGATAGCGGAGCGTCTTGTACTCCATCGTCCGCACTTTCCCCTCGTACGCCCACGGCATCGTGGAGATGCCGCCGCCCGTGTGAAACGCTTCCAGCGTTCCCACCGGCGCCGGGAAGTCGACCGGCTCGAGCTCCGACAGGGCATCCACGCGCGCCGGCCGGCCCTCGCGCAGCACCCAGGAGGGCGTCGTGTAATAGTCGAGCGCGCCCTCGAGCGAATAGACGATCTGATAGTTGAGCGGCGGTTCGGGTTTTTGCGGCAGCCCGCCGACGAAGATCTTGACCGTCTCGGCGGTTCCGACCCGGCGGATGCCCTCGGCGGCGATGATGTTCACCATGCCGGGCGCGAGCCCGCAGTCGGGGATGACCGAAACGCCCTTCTTCACTGCGGCGCGGTGCAGCGTCTTCTGTTTCTGGACGATTTCGGTATTGCCGCCGAGATCGGCGCAATGAATTCCCGATTGGACGGCGGCGCGGGCGACGGAATAGTTGAAGTAGTACGGCAGGGCGTTCATCACGGCGTCGTGGCGCCGCATGAGGGCGCGGAGGCGGGACACCTGCGTCGCGTCGAGCCGCGCGGTGCGAAGCCGCTTCCCGGCCTTGTTCAGAAATGGAGCCAGCCGCCGGGGATTCCGGTCGGCCAGGGTGACACGTTCGACGTCCGGACGCTGCAACAAGTCGTAGGCGCAGGCGGAGCCCTGCAACCCGGCGCCCAACACCAGCATGCGCATGTCCGGCACAGCCTCCACTCACGGGAAAGACGGGGGTGACGAAGCGGCGGAAAACTAGTGAGGCGGCCGGGGAGCGGGAAGCGTCAGCGGAAGTCCTTGCATACCATTAGATTCGCGGCCCATGCCCTCCGCTTCCGCCACCCCAGCCGTGGACCTCACCCGGCAGCGTCTGGTGCGGGCCGCGTTCGAGCTGTTCCTGACCCACGGTTATCACGACACCACGACGGCCCAGATCGCGCGCAAGGCCGGTGTGGCCGAGGGCACGATCTACCGGCATTTCGCGAGCAAGCAGCAGCTGCTCAACGAGCTGTTCCGCGCGACGCAGCGCTGGGCGACGAAAGTGGCGCAGGACGCGGCGCTGGCCGACGCGCGCAACGCCCGCGCCCGGCTCGGCCTCGTCGCGCAGGGCCTGCTCGACGGGGCCGCCCGCGATCCGGCGGTCGTCCAGCTCGGTCTGCTGGACCGCTATGACGCCTTGCTCGACGACGAGAGCCGCAAGGCGATCCGGGAGTTCCGGGGCGCGTTGGAGCGCATCGTGGCGGAGGGGAAGGCCGAGAGCGCCGTCCGCCCCGGCGCGGCCGACGTCTGGGCCGCCGTCTGGCTCGCGACCCTCACGCTGGCCATCGAGAAAGTCGTCCGCGCGGAATGGAAACCGGCCGACGCCGCGGTCAGGCTCGTGGTCGACGGCGCCTGGATGGCGATTGCCGCCTAGGCGCATGCGCCGGTTGCTCCCGACGGTCCTGGTCGGAGCCCTGGCTGCGGGGATCGCTCCCCCTCCCCCCCGCCTCGCCGCCCAGCGGCAGCTGTCCGCCGTCGAACGGCAGCGCATCGTGGCCGGCGTGTGGGCGGAAGCGCGCTACAACTACGCCTACTGGGATGCCGTCACGGCCGACTGGGACTCCGCGTTCGCGGCGCTGACCACGTTCTCCGCGAGCCGGGCCGCGGCATCCGATGTGAGCGTTCTCCGGCGACTGCGGCGCTGGGTGGCGCTGCTCAACGACGGGCAGGCGGAGGTGCTGCCGCCGGCGGCACTCGCCGGCCGCATCGCGCGCCCGCCCCTTGCCCTGCGCAGCATCGAGCGCCGGCCCTTCATTATCGACTACGCGACTAACGACGAGATGCGCGTCGCCCGGCCGGAGCGCCTGGCCGAGATCGTGGCCGTGCAGGGCGTGCCGGCGGCGGTGTGGATTCGGGATTCGGTGTTGCCCGAGATTCCCGGAGGAACGGAGGCCGGCCGTTGGGACCGCGCCGTCGCGCGAATGCTCGAAGGCGATCGGGGGACCGCGCTGCATCTGCGGCTCCGGCTGCCGGGGGGCGAGGAGCGCGGCGCGAGCGTCACGCGCAGCGTGTCGCTCGCGGCGCGCTGGCCGCTCGAGCGACCGGCGCTCGAGGCCGACGTCCTGCCGGACGGCGTCTTGTGGGTGCGCATCAACTCACTCGCGGACGCGTACGTGGTTTCGCGATTCGAGCGGGTGCTGGACGAGCGGCGCGCGACCCCCGCCCCACGCGGAGTGGTCCTCGATCTGCGGGAAACGACGTGGACGCCCGGAGGGCGGGAGGCCGGCTACGCCATCCTCGCGCGCCTGGTCGACCGTCCGTTTGTCACGGCGCGCTGGCGCACGCCGCAGTACCGGCCCGCCTATCGCGGGGCGGATGCGCCCGATTCCGCCGGAGCCTGGCTCGCCGCCCCATCCGACACCGTTCGGCCGCAAGGCCCGCGCCCGCTGTTCACCGGGCCCGTCGCCATTCTCTCATCACCGCGCACCGCCGGGCCCGCGGAGGATCTGCTGGTCGCCTTCCGTAACGGATCGCGAGGCCCGATCGTCGGCGAGCCGTCGGCGGGCAGCACGGGACAGACGTTGGTACTCCCGCTCGCGGCATCCTGGCAGCTGCGGCTGACGGTGACGCGCGATGCATTCCCGGATGGGACGGAATTCGTGCGCACCGGCATCGCGCCCGAGCTGGCGGTGCCGGTCACGGTGGACGATGTGCTCGCCGGCCGCGACGCGGCGCTCGATCGGGCGCGCGCGTACGTCGCCGCGGCGCCGCGCCGCTGAGTTACTTCGCGCCCGCGCTGTCGCCCAGCTGCGCGCGGAAGAACCGGACGATGTCGGCCCACGCGCTGTCGGCCACCTCGGGCTTGTCGCGGGAGCGCAGGAACCCGTGGCCGACGCCCGGATAGACCGTGTGCTGATAGTCCTTGCCCGCCGCTCGCAGCGCGGCGACGGCATCGGGCAATCCCGCATTGATGCGCGCGTCGTTTTCGGCATAGACGCCCAGCCCCTTCGCCTGAATGCGGGCGAGGTCCTGTGCGGCGGGGCTCGGTCCGTAGCACACGACGTAGGCGCGCAACTCGGGCGTGGTTGTGGCATACCGGAAGCTCTGGCCGCCGCCCCAGCAGAACCCGATCGTGCCGACGGCGTCGGCGCGCGCCGCGCGCACGGTGCGGAGATACGCGCGGGTCGCATCGAGGTCCGCCGTGACGGCCTCGGGCGCGAGCCCGGAAATCAGCCGCCGCGCCGAATCGCCGGCCGCGGGCGTCCCGCCGGTGCGGGACAACAGGTCCGGCGCGATCGCCACGAATCCGTCCTTCGCGAGCTGTTCCGTCGTCTGCCGGATGAAGTCCGAGAGGCCGAAGATCTCGTGAATGACGATCACCGCCGGCGCGGGCTGCGGGCGCTCCGGATAGGCGAGATACGCCGTGATGGTGTCCGTACCGCTGAGATACTTCACGTATTCCGAATGAATGTCGGCCGGACGGCCTGACGGCCGGAGGGCCAACAGCACGACTGCACCCAACACAAGCATTCCAAACAGGCCGACCGGCCGTCCGACCGTCCTACCGATCATAGGTCACCCTCCAGATTTTCCCGCCAAGGTCATCGTAGACTCCGTGCAGCGCCGCCGGGCCCTCCGGCATGCGTTCGCGGCTCGCCAGCGCGTCGGCGGCCGCGGCTTCCACCGCCGTCGACACCTCGTCCTCCAATTCCGAGATCCGGCGAATGGAGACGCCGTCTTCCTCGAGATACTCCTCGTACTGCCCGATGGGATCGCGCTTGCCCCACTGCGCGAACAGCGTGGCGGGGAAGGTGTCCCGCGCCTCGGCCTCGTCGTGGGTCGCGTGCCCGCCCATCCGGAACGTTTCGGCGATCAGCACGGCGGGGCCGTCGCCGCGCCGGCAGCGCTCGGCCGCGATCGCCGTGGCGGCATACGCATCGAGCACGTTGTTACCGTCGAACGTCGCGCCCCGGATCCCGTAGCTCGCGGCCCACTCGGCGAAGCTGTCCGGCACATGGTGCTGCGTGAGTCGGGTGCCGAGCGCCACCTGATTGTTCTGGACGATGAAAATGGCGGGGATGCGCTGCACGGCGGCGAAATTGGTGCCCTCGTGCGCGGCGGCGGTCTTGGTGGCTCCGTCGCCTACCCACGTCAGCGCGACGCGCGGCTCGCGCTTCATCTTGAACGTCAGGGCGATGCCCGCGATGACCGGCACCATGTCGCCCACGTGCGAGATCGGTTGGAGCACGCCGTCGGCGAACGAGCCGACATGCAGGTCACGGCCCCCGCTCGGGGAGTCCGCCGTGGCGAGGTAGGCGCGGAGCATCGCGCCGATGGGCATGCCCATCTCGCTGCAGGCGGCCGCGTTCCGGATCATCGGGGCGACGACGTCCTTCCCCGGCCCGCGCTGGAGCGCGTGCACCGGGCCGACGGTGGCGGCCTCCTCTCCGGTGCCGAGCCAGGCTTTGGAGATGACGCCGGTACGCACCCAGCGCTTCAGCTGGATGTCGTGCAACCGGGCCCGGAGCAGCCCGCGATACAGCTCGAGCTTGGTGTCCGCGGTGAGATCGGCGACGATGCGCTGCCGTTCTGCGTCGGCTGCGATCGTCGCGCGATACGCGCGCACGATCTCGGGGTCAGGCCGCCAGTCGACGTATTCGGGAGGATCGAACGCCGGGTACCGCTTCACGGAATCCCGGCGGCACTCCGGCCCACGACCTGGCCGTTCTGCTTGAACACGACGCCTGCTTTCATGACGAACTCGACGTTCTCGAGGAGCGCGATGTTCTGGAGCGGGTTGCCCCGCACGGCGACGAGATCGGCGCGGCGGCCGGCGGCGATCACGCCGATCTCCTGCTCCAGCCCGAGCAAGGCCGCCGCGGTGCTGGTGCCCGCCACGATCGCCTGCAGGGGCGACATGCCGAACTGCGTCATGAGGGTGAACTCGTGGCCGTTGGTACCGTGGGGAAAGACCCCGGCGTCGGTTCCCAGCGCGATCTTCACGCCGCCGTTCACGGCCCGGCGGAACGACTCGCGCATGCGCGGCGCGATGGCGAGCGCCTTGGCCGCGATCGCGGGAGGCAGGCGATCTTGCCGCGCGAGCCGCTCGACCGCCTCGCCGGCCATCAGCGTCGGCACGAGATAGGTGCCGCGCTCCTTCATCAGGCGCACGGCCTCGTCGTCGAGGATGGACCCATGCTCGATCGACGTGACGCCGGCGCGGACGGCCGCCTTGATGCCCGCGAGGCCGTGTGCGTGCGCGGCGACCCGCCGCTCCATCATGTGCGCGGCGAGGACGACGGCGCGCATCTCGTCCTCGGTGTACTGCTGCACGCCCACCGAATCGGTCGGTGACAGCACGCCGCCGGTCGCGCAGATCTTGATGACGTCCGCGCCGTGCTTGACGGTGTAGCGCACCGCCTCGCGGACTTCCTCCACGCCGTCCGCCGCGCCCGTTTCGATCGTGCCCCGGCTGATCGGCGAGCCGGGGTGGTAGCCCGCCGAGCCGTCGCAGTGGCCGCCGTTGATGCCGAACGAGCCGCCCGCGCCCAGGATGCGCGGGCCGGGCACCCAGCCGCGGTCGATCGCATTGCGCAGCGCGATATCGGTGAAATCACCGGCGCCGACGTTGCGGACGGTGGTGAAGCCCGCCTCGAGCGTCTGCCGGGCGTGCGCGGCGCCGAGCAGGGCGAGCTGCGCCGGGCTCTCCACCAGATCCTGATGCTGCCAATCGCCGTCGCCGATGATGTGCCCCGTCAGGTGCACGTGCGCATCCACGAAGCCCGGCAGCACCGTCCACCCGGAGAGATCGATCACGGCCGCTCCCGCGGGCACGGGCACGTTGGCGCCGGCGGCCGTGATCCGGCCGCCCCGCACCACGATCACCGCGTTCGCGACGGGGGCGGCGCCGGTGCCGTCGATCAGCGTGCCGGCGCGAATCGCGGTGACCGGTTGAGCCGGCTGCTGCAGCGTGAGAACGGCGACGAGCACGGCGATCATGTGAAGCGCTCCTTCAGTTTGCCGAAGAGACCGCCCGGCGCGTCGCCGGTCGCGGTCAGCGCCTCGGCGAACTCGAGCGCCGTGCCGAAGCGATCGTCGGGATTGGTTTGCAGCGCCTTGGTGAGCGCCTTCTCGACCGGGGCCGGCACATCGGGCCGCAGCTGGCGGATGGGAATGGGCTGGCTGCGGAGCCGCGCGATCATCATCTCCTGCGCGTTCCGTCCCTGGAAGGGCAGCTTGCCGGTGAACATCTCGAACGCCACGATGCCGAGGGCGTAGACGTCGCTGCGCGCGTCGAGCGGCTTGCCGCGGATCTGCTCGGGGCTCATGAACTCCGGCGTCCCGAGGATGATGCCGGTGGCGGTCAGCTTGGCGATCGCGGGGTCGGCGCGGCGCTCCTTGGCGAGGCCGAAATCCATCACGACCCCGCGATCGCCGCCGCCCGCGTCGTCCCGGACGAGCATGATGTTTTCCGGCTTCAGGTCGCGATGAATGATCTGCAGCTCGTGGGCGTGATGGAGCCCGGCGCACACCTGCTGCAACAGCGCGATGCCGACGCCGAGGTCCATCGGCCCGCCGCGCACTTCGCGGTCGGACAGCAGCTCCCCCTTGAGGAACGGCATGACGAGGTAGATCAGCCCGTCTTCGGACTCCCCGAGGCGGAGGATGCGGCAGACGTTGGGGTGATCGAGGCGCATCGCGAGGCCCGCTTCCCGCCGCAGGCGCTCGACCGAGCTCTTATCGGACGCGAGGCGGGGCGAGAGCACTTTGATCGCCACCGTCTCGCCGGAATTGATCTCCTTGGCGAGATAGACGTACGACATCCCGCCCTCGCCGAGCTTCTGCAGCACCTGATAGCGGGCGTCGAGGATCTGGTTGGAGAGGCTGGAGGCGCGATCGAGCCCCGCGCCTTTGCCCGAAGCCGGCGAGCGGACACCCGTGCCGCCGCCGCCGCCTGCGGGAGTCGCCGGGGTCTTGGGCTTCGACTGGACTTCGACGAGCATAGTGCCGTCTTTGGGGCAGAAGCGCGCGGTATCGGTGTACACCGACCCGCACTTGGGGCAGCGACGTTCGCTCATTGCCGCACCAAGTTGCGCCCGTCATTCTTGGCGCGATAGAGGGCCTGATCGGCGACGGAGACGAAGCTGTCGGCGCTGTGGATGCGCTCGTCGGGGAACGACGCGACGCCGATGCTCACCGTGAGACCGAGGGGGTTCTCCCCCGGATCGGCGAAGTCGTGCTGCATGATCTTGCGGCGCAGGCGCTCGGCGAAGATCGCCGCCCCGTGCGGCGCGGTCTCCGGCATGACGAGCACGAACTCCTCGCCCCCCCACCGCGCCACGATGTCCACCGACCGCGCCTCGCCCTTCAGAAGCTCCGCCACCTGGCGCAGCACCGAATCGCCCGCGATGTGGCCGCGGGTATCGTTGATGAGCTTGAAGCGATCGATGTCGGCGAGCAGGATCGACAGCGCGAGAGTGTAGCGCCGCGCGCGGTCCAGCTCCTGCGTGAGGTGATCGGCGAGCGCCCGGCGGTTGGTCAGGCCCGTCAGCGCATCGGTCAACGCCAGCTTCTCGAGCCGCTCCTTGTCCGACACGGCCCCCTGGAAATCGTAGGCCTTCTCGATCGCCGAGACGGCGGTCTTGATGACCGTTTCGGCGAACTGCGCGTCGGCGCGGGTGAGCGGCGGATCCTCGCCCGTGGTGCGCAGGAAGAACACTCCGCGCTGCTCGTCGCGCGTGAAGAACGGCAGCGCGATCGCCGAGCGGGTGGGAACCTGGATGTCCTCGCGCTCCCAGCGGCGCCGCTCGTCGGCATAGAGGGGATCGGTCGCCACGTCTTCCACCAGCACCAAACGCCCGGTGCTGACCGCCTTCTGAATTTCGGGATAGCGCGACAGCTCGATCTGCAGATTGCGCAGCATCGGGTTCTCGTAGGCCGCCACGACGACGCCCTGCTGATCGCCCGGCTTGGCCAGCACCATCGAGCATTTCGAGATGTTGAGCGCGCGCGCCACCCGCCGGGCGAGGATGTGATAGATCTCGTCGGGCTTGAGCGAGTCGGTCACCTCATGGAGGATGTCCACCATCGCCGCGCGGCTGCGGGCTTCTTCGCGCGCCTGCGCCAGCGCCCGGCCGACGCGGATATGCGCTTCGACGCGCGCCAGCAGCTCGCGCACGCGGAACGGCTTGGAGATGAAGTCGGCGGCGCCCAGGCCCAGCGCGCGCACCGTCGCCTCCTCGGGCGGCATCGACGACACCATGAGGACCGGGAGGTCGCGCCAGCGCTCGTCCTGCTTGAGACGCTCGAGCAGCTGCAAGCCGTCCACCTTGGGCATCATGATGTCGAGCAGCAACAGCGCGGGCTTGGTCTCCTCGAGTTTGGCGAACAGCCCGTCGCCGCCGGGGCAGACGGCGACCTCGTAGCCGTGCTCCTTGAGGATCCATGTCAGCGTACGCACCAGCGACTGATCGTCGTCGGCGACGAGGATGCGCGGCGGGGGCCCGGTCATGCGTCGAGCAGCGCGCGGTCTACGTTGCCGCCGGAGACGATCAGGACGGTGGCGGAGGTCGGCGCGATCGCCCCGCTGCGCACGGCGGCGGTGGTCACGGCGCCGGACGGCTCCACGGCGATCCCGCACACCCGCCAGAGAAACTGCATGGCCTCACGAATGGCGTCCTCCTCGACCAGTACGACGCCCCGCATGCGGTCGGGCTGCGCGGCGAGCTCCGCGAACGGGACCGCGCCGATCGACAGCGTGATCAGACCGTCCGCGATGCTCGCCGTGCGCTCGAGCCGGACGGGCGCGTGCGCCTCGAGCGCGCGCTTGAGTTTGGGGGCGCCGGCGGGTTCCACCCCCCACACTCCGGCCCCGCTCCCCGCGGCCGCGAGTCCCGCGACCACCCCCGACACCAGCCCCCCGCCGCCGACGGGGGCGACGACCAGGTCCACGTTCGGCAGCTGCTCCACGATTTCCAGGGCGACCGACGCCTGTCCCGCAACGATATCGGGATGGTCGAAAGGCGGCACCACCGCCAGTCCGTCGCGCTGCGCCAGCTCTTCGGCCTTGACCTGCCGGTCGTCCGACGTGCGGCCGGCAAAGACCGCTTCCCCGCGCCAGCGCTTCACGCCTTCGACTTTGACGGCGGGCGCCGTCTCCGGCATCACGATGACCGCGCGCACGCCGAAGTGCCGCGCGGCGCAGGCCACCGCCTGGCCGTGGTTGCCGGAGGAGTAGGTGATGACCCCGCGCCGGCGCGCGGCGTCGGGCAGCCTGCGAATGGCGTTGTAGGCTCCGCGGATCTTGAAGGCGCCCATCGGCTGCTCGTTCTCGAGCTTCAGGTACGCCCCGAGCTCGGGGACGTGGCGCAGGGTGGTGCGGCGTGCGATGCCGCTTTCCCGCAGCGCCGCTGCGGCTTCTTGGATCGCCTGGTGGGTGACCACCTATTTCTTCTTTTTGGCCTTGGGGGGTGGGCTGTCGCCGTCGTCGTCCTCACCGTTGTCGTCTTCCTCTTCCTTGACGACGCGCGCCACGTCCACGACCAGGTCCGCCGGCGTCAGGTTCATCACCTTGACGCCCTGCGTGTTGCGGCCGGAGATCCGGATGCCCTCGACCGGCACGCGGATCATGATGCCTTTCTTGGTCACCAGCATCAGCTCGTCCTCGGGGAGGACTTCCTTGAGCGCCACGATGTCGCCGGTCTTGTCGCCGCGCTTGAGGGTGATGATGCCGCGGCCGCCGCGGTGCTGGACGCGGTACTCGTCGAGCTCGGAGCGCTTGCCCATGCCCTTCTCGGTCACGGCCAGCAGGGTGGACGCGCGGCGCACCACGACCATGTCGATCACCCGATCCTTCTTGTCGAGCTCGATGCCCTTCACGCCGGTGGCCGTGCGGCCCATGTCGCGCACGTCTTTTTCGTGGAAGCGGATGCTCATGCCGTGCCGGGTCGCGAGCACGATGTCGTTCTTGCCGTCCGTCACCTGGACGTCGATCAGCTCGTCGCCCTTTTCGATGTTGATCGCGCGGATGCCGACGGAGCGCGGATTCCCGAACTCCGAGAGCACCGTCTTCTTGACGAGCCCGTCCTTGGTGGCGAAGAGCAGGAACTGGTTCTCGGAGAATGTGCGCACCGGGACGAGCGCCGCGAGCCGCTCGTCCTGCTTCATCGCGATGCAGCTCAGGATCGGCTTGCCGCGCGCCGCGCGCGCCGCCTGCGGGATCTCGTGCACCTTGAGCCAGTAGCACTGTCCCTGCTGCGTGAAAAACATCATGTAGTCGTGGGTCGAGGCGATGAAGAGGTGCTCGAGCCAGTCGTCTTCCTTGGTATGAGACGAGATGACGCCCTTGCCGCCGCGCCGCTGGCGGCGGTAGGCCGACACCGGCAGCCGCTTGATGTAGCCGGCGTGCGAGACCGTGATGACCATATCCTCTTCGGCGATCAGGTCCTCGATCGAGAACTCCCCCTGATCGGCGACGATTTCGGTGCGCCGTTCGTCGGCGAAGCCGTGGGCCAGCTCGGTCAGCTCCTCCTTCAGGATCTTCATGCGGCGCGGCTTGGAGGCGAGGATCTCCTTGCAATCCTTGATGAAGCGCCGCACGTCCTTCAGCTCTTCGTCGAGCTTGGTGATCTCGAGGGCGGTGAGCCGCGCCAGCCGCATGTTGAGGATTTCCGCCGACTGCTTGTCCGAGAGCTTGAACCGCTTGCGCAGGGCGGCATCGGCGCTCGGCGTGTCCTTGGACTTCTTGATGATCCGGATGACTTCGTCGATGTGGTCGACCGCGATCTTCAGCCCTTCGAGGATGTGCTCGCGGTCCTGCGCGCGGTGCAGCTGGAACTCGGTGCGGAGCGTGATGACGGTGTGCCGGTGCTCGATGAAGTGCTGGAGCAGCTCGACCAGCGTCAGCTCTTTGGGCGTCCCGTCCACCAGCGCCAGCATGATGGCGCCGAACGTCTGCTGCATCTGCGTGTGCTTGAAGAGCTGGTTGAGCACGACCATCGGGATCGCGTCGCGCTTCAGCTCGATGACGAGCCGGATGCCTTCCTTGTCCGACTCGTTCCGGACGTCGGAGATGCCCTCGACCTTCTTGGCGAGCACGAGATCGCGGATCTGCTCGTGCACCCGCTCGGGACTGACCTGGTAGGGGAACTCGCTCACCACGATCTGCTGCTTGCCGCTCGACTCTTTTTCCTCGACCACCGCGCGGGCCCGAATGACGATCCGCCCGCGGCCCTTCTCGTAGCACTCCTTGATGCCGTCGCGCCCGTAGATGATGCCGCCGGTGGGGAAATCCGGGCCCTTGATGAACTTCCGCAGATCCTTGATGGCCGCGCTCGGATGATCGACCAGGTGCACGACGGCCTGGACGACTTCGCCCAGGTTGTGCGGGGGGATGTTGGTCGTCATGCCCACCGCGATCCCCGCCGAGCCGTTCACGATCAGGTTCGGCAGCCGCGCCGGCAGCACCGTCGGCTCCTGCAGCCGGTCGTCGAAGTTGGGGACGAAGGCGACGGTGTTCTTGTCGATGTCCTCCAGCATCGCCATCGCGACCCGGGTCAGCCGCGCCTCGGTGTAGCGGTAGGCCGCGGCGGAATCGCCATCCACCGACCCGAAATTCCCCTGCCCGTCCACCAGGGGGTAGCGCAGCGAGAAGTCCTGCACCATGCGGACGAGGGAGTCGTACAGCGCCACGTCGCCGTGGGGGTGGTACTTGCCGAGCACGTCGCCGACGACCGTCGCGCTCTTCTTGTAGGGCCGGCCGGGCACGAGGCCCAGCTCGTTCATCGCGTAGAGAATGCGCCGGTGGACGGGTTTCAGGCCGTCGCGCACATCGGGCAGCGCGCGCTGCACGATGACGCTCATCGAATAGTCGAGGAACGACTCCTTCAGCTCATCTTCGATGAGGCGAGGGAGGATGCGCTCGCGGATGTTGGGACCGGTCATCTTCTCGGTATCGGGTATCGGGTGGCGGAACGGATCTGTAAAAAGTGCCTAAGTTGATAAAAATTAACTACTTAGATAGGGAAAAGCAACGGAAAAACAGCGGCTAAATCCGTCTGTGGGAGGAGGTTACCACCGCTTCTCTGCGAAGCTAGTGTTGCTGGTGGTTACCAGTATATCCAGACGCTGGGAGTTGCACGGCCGTTGATGCGTCGCACTAGTACTGTCACGGAACAGACCGGAAGTCCCCCATGAACTGCGTACGAGTCGTCGCAGCCACCGTCAGCCTATTGGTGCTCGCCTGCATTCGAGACGGGTCACTGCCCGTGGAGCCGGGTGCTCCGGCACTGATGGCAGACGTTGCGGGGCACTCGCCATTGACCCCAATAGGGATCGGCGGATCGTATACGATCACCGCGGGCGGGGATTATGTGAAGGCTGTTGACCTGGCTGCGACTGGCATGCAAGTGCCGGAAGGGGTTCCGGTACGCGTCGTGATCACGGGCGAGATCTCGGTGACCCCGACGCCAGGTCTGTTGGTATTTTGTCAAACCGAATTCTTCTATCCGCTCTGCACTGGCCAATGGGCCGAGTTGATCAACGTGCGCAGTATCCCGCCGTCGGGAGCCGGCATCGACTGGTGGCCAGGCACGGCCAACATTCTCGTGGCCTGGAACGGTGGGGCCGCCACGCAACCAGATGCCGGCGGCAATTCCGTGTTGTCTGGACCCGCTCCCGCGGAGGCCGAGGTGTGGGCCGGCCGCGAGCAATTCGGGTGCTGGTATGACGACGACATCACCCACACTGGAAGCGGCGCGTGCTTCAGTTATGGCGGCGGATTCACCGTTACGGTCCGAGCGGAGGATGGGAGCGACCCCGGTGGCGGAAGTGGAGGCGGGTCAGGTCCGAAATTGAGCGTCGCCGTCGATCCGGCGGGAGTAGGCACTCAGGGCGGGGTCGTGACCGCAACGGCTGTGCTAGCGGCGGGCGCGACGATCAGCGACGAGCGCTGGTACTTCGTCCCCGATTCCATCGCAACGCTTCCCGGCGACACAATCACGGTACCGGATCCGATCGTCACGTCCGCACCGGCAGGCGCTGCCTCGCGTACTTCCGGTAGCGAGCCGGGCTTCAGCGCGTTGAGCAGCATCACCAACTTGCGGCCTTCGTCTCCGCCACCCCTCCGTGCCGTCGCCGCCGGTCCTGGAGCGCGCATCATCCACGTCATGGGCAGCGCTCCTCTCGGGTCGGTGACGGCGTGCGACGACATCGAGTCGTGCGCTGTCCCAATTCCTCGCGGCGGCACAGTTGTGCTCGCCGCCACCGTCGATGGAGTGGCGCTCAGCGCGAGCCAACACGTCGATGCGGGATCGACTACGGCGGCGAGGTTGCGGCTCGAGTGTACTGAGTCCGTGACGCGAGGCCAAGTCGCAACCTGCGCCGCTTCGGTCGACCCCCCGGCGACACCATTTCCGATCACCGCGTGGTCGTTCACGCCGTCTTCTGGGAGCATCGGCGAGATCGTACGACCGGGAGACGTCGCCTCGACGACGTGGAGCGGCATGATGGCGGCCGGCGGTACCCTTCAAGTGAGCGCGACGATCGCCGGCGCGACGCAGAACGCATCTGCGACGATTCAGGTTGAGCCACGAAGCCCCGCTGCTCTCGCGGTAGCGTTCGTGATATCGCGGAACGACCCCGGCGAGCTTCCGGCGCGACCGACAAGCGAACACGACTTCGGACAGACCGGCTTTCTGCTGCAGGTGAACGCCAATACCATCGAATACATCACCGACGGGCCGAATACGGGATTGAGCTTCTTCAACGCCGTGCCCGTGACGGTTGAGATCACTGTGAGCGTAAACACAGTCGCCCTGGCCGTCGGGAGTGATTTTTGGCAGTTGCAGGATCCTTTCGCCAGACCCCCAACAATCGGGATTGGCGCCTGTAACCGTAGCGACGTGACGCGCATTATTCCGTTGGTCGAGGCGCACGAGGGAACCGCCCGCAACTCGCCAAACTCGCACGTGAAGGAGTACATGGACGCTTTCGAACCGGAAGCGCGAGCGTTCTTTGAGCCGATCGTCGCAGCGGAGCTAGCCGGTCCGCTGGATGATCTCACCCGCATTTCGAATCGCGCGACCGCGGTGTCCAAGCAGCGAGTGGACAATTCGCTCGCGAATCCGTTTCGCTTGAACTGTAGATTCAAGTACTTTTAGCAGGATGGTATCTATGCCCTGGTCAGGAAGAATTGTGGGTCATGCAGCGCCGCTGCTCGCGGTTCTCTCGATCTCCTGTGCGCACGGCCTCTCGGCACAGGGCCAGGGTCAGAGCGAGCGCGACAACGCCCAGCTTCGCAATGACTGCCGTCTCGCCGCTCAGGTGCTGACTCTCGGGCAGCCCGCGGATCGCTACGAGTGGGCACGTGACATCATCGTGAAATGCGACGAGAGCGGCGGTCAGGCGCTGGCGAGTTTGTGGCGATCGGTGCCGGCCGATTCAGGCGAACTCGCGCGCGTGGTGTACTCGACAAGTAGGCTACGCGACCAACGGATTCTCGACGAGCTTGTGACCGTCGCTCGGGACGGGGCTCGGCCGGTCGTTGTTCGGCTGTGCGCCTTCCAGGTGTTGGTCAGCTACTACCAACCTGGGGCCTACGTCCCACTGCGGTGGCTCCAGCAGCCGCCGTTCGGATCGCCGCTGGGCTCGGTGACCGAGTTTCGAGCAACCGAGGGTTCAGCCCCCCTGGGACCATCGACGCGCGAATCGATTCACACGCTGATGCGGCAACTCACGGATTCCGACCCGGACGCGACCATGCGGAATGCGGCGCGATTCCTGGCCGAGGCGTTCGAGGCGGAGACACGCGCGGGAGGTTGAGCGATCACCCGCTGACTACCTCAATCACCACCTTCCCGAGCTGTTCGCCCTTCGCCAACCGTTCATACGCGGCAAGCGCGCTCGCCAGCGGATACACCCGATCCACAACCGGCCGGAGCTCTCCCGCCCCCAAACGCCGCACGATCTCGTCGTACTCCGCCGCATTGCCCATCGTCGAGCCCATCAGCGTCCAATGATGCCAGAACAGGCGCCGGAGGTCGATCGTGACGTTCGGGCCGGACGTCGCGCCGCACGTCACGAGCCGGCCGCCGCGCTTGAGGCAGCGCAGCGACTGGTCCCAGGTCGCCGCGCCGACGTTCTCCACCACCACCTCGACGCCGCGCGTCCCCGTGAGCGCGCGCACTTCCTCGGCGACCTTCCGGGTGCGGTGATTGAGCGTGACGTCGGCGCCGAGCCCGCGCGCCGCCGCGAGCTTGGCGTCGTCGGATGACGTGACGATCACCCGGGCGCCGGCCAGCTTGGCGATGCGCATCGCGGCGAGCGAGACCCCCCCGCCAATGCCCCACACGAGCACCGTCTCGCCGGCCTGCACCTGCGCGCGGGTGACCACCATGCGCCAGGCCGTGAGCGTCACCAGGGTAAAGGCGGCGGCTTCGGCCCACGTGAGCGCCGGCGAGAGATCGGGAACGAGGCGGACGTTCACCGCCGGGACGGTCACGAGCTCCGCCATCGTTCCCGGCAGATGCTCGCCCAGCAGCC
>JAUYMC010000081.1 GCA_030699545.1 Gemmatimonadales bacterium
GCGCCGGAGTCGGCTGCGGCGGAGGCGGCGGCGGCGGCGGAGGCGGCCGCGGAGACGGCGGAGTCTGTCGCCGCCCCGCGCGACCAAAGCAACGCAACCTCGAGCACCGCCGCAGGGCGAGGCTCGTCCGGCGGCACGTACGCGACCTCCACCGGCCTCATGACATCGACCAGCACGGCGACCAGCTGGCGATGGTGTTTGCCTCCTACCCCCGTGACTCGGATCGCGAGCCGCGCCGCAGTCCACGCGAGCCAGTCTCCGCGCTCGCACGCGGCAAGCGCGACCTCGAACGATGGCTGCGTGCGCAGCCACCTGCGGGCCTCACGGCACGGTCGCTCGCCGCAGCGCCGGGTGACCTCTCTCGTCAGATCGGACTCGATCATGGCGTGGCTCCCGAGGCTCCAGTGGATGACCCGGCCGGCGCGGGAGCCGCGCACCGACCAGGGGAAGGCTCGCGCCTCCATCGGGGCTGGCCCCGCCGGGTCCTGATCCCGGGCGGGGATGGGGGCGGGCGGCTACCCCTGCACGAACCCCCGATGGCGGAACACCGCCACCTTACGGGTGCTCCCGTCCGGGAGCACCTCCTCCGCGCTCTCCCGGACCGAGAACGCGTAGACCGTCGCGCAGCCGCGGTTTCCCAGCGCCGCTTCCAGCGGCGCCATCAAGAACGGCGCTCCTCCGATCATGGCGACGCGCTTCCGTGCCTCATACGCGGCGCGCGCCACGAGCGCCTTCCTGGCCGCGCTCGCGGCCTTCCTTGCCGCGTCCTCTGCCGCGCGGGTCTCGCGGTAAGCCGCCAGCAGGGTCTCGGCGTCAGCCGCCGTAGTGGTCGACACCGCGACCGAGAGCGCGGCCCAAGCCGCGCTACGATCGGCTTGGGCCCGTCGCAAGGCGGCGAGGGCCTCGCGGCTTTCCGCGTCGAGCTCGCGGAACGCTGAAACCGCCAGTTCGGCGATCGTTTCCGCGCGGGCGGCGACCTCCCCGGATCCGGGGAGCGCCTCGAACGTGAGCGCGCGCCGCAGATCGGCGAGCCGCTCGGGCGAGCAGTCAACAACTCCCGCCGAGATTTGTTCTGCGGTGGCGGCGTGTTGGGTGAGGTTCAAGATCATGACGCGTGGCTCCTTCGCTGTCCGGTTGTCCGTCCTGTCCTGCATACTATCCGGCGCTACAGTCCTTTGTCAAATAATATCCTAAAAGATATTGGGGCAGGGGGCAGGGGGCGGCGCGGGCTCGGCGGGCTCGGCAGTCCCCCTACCTTCGTCATACGACCTGATCATAGGGCGCGAGCGCCGCGAGAAACGCCTGACGCGCGAACGTCGACCCCTCAATGACCACCTGCCATCCCTGCTCGATGACTACCAACAGCGGCGTGGTGTCATCCCGCATCTCCGCGGCGAGGATCCGCTCGGCGATTTCCGAGCGCTGCGTCTTCTCGACGACGCCTCTGAAGCTCTTCGGCCTCTGGTCTGGTCCGGGCACTCTGGTGGTACCGATTCGTTTACCGAGCAAGAGCAGCGCATTGACGTCGGAAGCGATGGGCTTGAGGCGCAGCCCGTAGCGCAGTCCGTGTCCGGGCAGCGCATAGAGCAGCCGCGCCGCGTGCAGCGCGTGCAACGCAGCGTCGAGCTTCGCGTTGCGCTTCGTCGGGCGGTAGCCCTCCATCAGGCGCGCGAGCAGCTTCTGCGCCGCGGGAGGCAGCGCCTCCCCGCGTGCGCGTAGCTCGTCATCGGGGAGACACCGGGCCTCGCAGTCGGCGAGGGCCTCCGCAGCCGCTGCGGTGTCCTCGATGGCTCGTAGTAGTCTCTCCTCGTGGTAGGGCGTCACCGTCGCCTCCGCGCGGAGGCGTGACACCTCCGAGCTTAGGTAGGATGCCAAGGAGCCCTGGCATCCCCGGCCTATGCGGTAGCGCACCCAAACCGCCGCCTCCGGTGGGATATTTTGGCCCGCGGCCCGCGCCACGTTCTCAGCTATCCGGAGCGCTGCGGTGCGCTGGAAGTACGTTTCAGTGTGTCTGCTGCGGCACAGGCGCTGTTGTTTGAGTGCGCGGTCGTAGGCGACCCGTGCGCGGTCGTAGGCCGCGATAGACTCCTGGTGCTCGATGATCATCGCCTCGATGACCATCGCTTTTTGTATGGTGTCCCCCTTGGCTGCGCAGGCGCGCCGGGTCGCGATGTTATCGCGACACGCCGCCTCGTGTCGCGCGGCGGTCTCGTGTCGCTGACGGGCTACTCCTACCTGCGACGGCCCTACCTCGTCTCTGTCATCTGTCGTCATCGTGTGTCCCCTTCCTGCATCGCGTCGACCGGGGGAGGCTCGCGCCTCCATCGCCCCGGCGTCGTAGGCGGCGGCGGTGGTGGTCTCGGTGGTCATGGTCGTGCCTCCTGCCCGCTGGTGGGGTTCCCCGAGGAAACGGCCTCGGCCGCGTTTGCGGCCGCGATCGCTCGCGTATAGGCCTCCCACGCGTTCCGCTCCGCGCGCTGCGCGTCGTGGAACTCGTCGCACGCTATGCACCACATGAGGTACGCCTCCTCACGCTCCACGCGTGCGGTATTGCACCCGGCGGCGACCTCCTGCACCCCCTCGATCCAGGCGTCCTCGGCCTCCTCCTCGCCGAGGACGGAGAAGACGTCGGTCCAATCGCCGCCGGCGACCTCGCCGTCCCACCACCCGGATAGGTCCGCCAGACCGCTCGCGAGGTCTGGCGGCGACTCCTGCCGTGCGGCTTCCCGGCCCGCATCGCGGGCGACCTCACGCGCGGTCACCCGCACGGCGCCGAGCCGCGCTGCGAACCTCTTGGATAGGCTCATCGGTCACCTCGAGGGAGCCACGGCAACGGATCGTCCGGCCGGAGCGCCAACCGTGCGAGCGGTTGGAGCGCGTCGAGCGTGCGCGCGAGCGCCGGATCGCGGCTTCCGAGCGCCGGATCCGCTTCCTCAACCCAAGCCTCGGCCAGCGTGGCCGCGTCGCCGAACCGCTCCGGGTCATCGCGAACGGTCCTACCCGCGGCCTCGACCCCTCCCAGAACATCGCGGGAAGGCGCACGTCCGAGCGCGACCAGCGCCCACACCGCAAGGGCGGCGTTGTCCTGCCGGACGACCAGCCGCCGCGCCGAAGCAGCGATCGCGCGCTGCACCTCGGGCTCCCAGCGCTCGGGTCCTTCGCCAGTGACCTCATCGTCGGCGAGCGCTCCCGCGAGCCGCTCGGCGTCCAGGTGCCACTCGCCCAGCTCGAGTGCCAGATCGCACGACGCGGCGAGGGCGTCAAGGTCGGCTTGCACCGCCGCGCTGACAAGCACTCGCGCGCACAGCACCTCGGCATCGGGTTCGAGCCGGTGCAGCTGGCCATGAAGCGCGAGGAGGGCGAGCGCATCGCGCGAGGCATCCTCGCGCTCGTACGCACGAAGCTCGCGGGTCGACGCCCAGCCGGCGAGGGTCGCTTCGACCTCGCCCAGAATGAGATTCCGGGCGGTCATGGTGTCGGTCACGGTGCCTGTCTCCTTCGGTTCCGGTGAGGATCCCGGCGCGGTGCGGGCGGTCCACCGCGCCGCGCCGGGTGAGCCCGAAGCGGGCTCCCATCGCCGCAAGCCCCGCCGGCGCGGGGCCGGCGGGGCGATGGGCGGGGCGGGGGCTACGATGCCAGCGCGACCTCACAGTTTCCGTCGTCCGCGAACCAGGTGCTCATCGGTGGCTCCTTGTGGCTCCGGTGGTGGTCCCGGCCGGCGCGGGGCCCCCGCGCGCCGACCGGGGGGAGATACGGTCAGACCGCCTCCGCGGCGGCGGTCCACAGCGCGGACCAGTCGAGCTTGGTCCGCAGGACCTGCGCCGACTCCGCGAGCGATCGAGCGCGCGCGTAGGAGGCGGAGATGGATGCGTACGCGGATGTGGATACGTACGCGGCGGCGTTGGCGGCGGCGTCGGCGGCGGCATCGGCGGCGTCGGCGGCGGCGTCGGCGGCGTCGTCGGCGGCGTCGGCGGCGGAGTAGGCGCGCGCGATCACACCCAACGCGGCGACCAGCTGGCGATGGTGCTCACCGCCGATGCCGGTGAGCCGGACCGAGAGATGCGCGGCGAGCCAGGCCATCCAGTCCCCGCGCTTGCACGCCGCGAGCGCTGTAGCCGCGTCGGGCTGCGTGCGCAGCCACTTGCGGGCCTCAACGCACGGGCGCTCGCCGCAGCGGCGCGTCACCTCTGCCACGAGGTCTACTGCGAGGGCGCGGGCGCGCGCGGCGATCGCCGCGTCTACCTGCGCCGCCCGCGCGCGGGCTGCCGCGTCGACCCGCGCCGACGCGGCGCGCCCTATCTCGCGGCCTCGGGCCTCCTCGGCGGCCTCTGCGGCCGCGTCGGCGTCAGCCGCGTCAGCCGCGTCAGCGGCCTGGTACTCCGCCGTCGCGGCCGCCACCGCGGCCGCCGTGGCTTCGACGTCTGCCGCCGCGCCCATCGCCTGCGAGCGAATGGCGCGCTCGTGTACCGCGCGCGCCGCTCGCAGCGCGTTGCGCGCCGTGGCGAGCCTCTCCGCCGTCGTCGGTGCGCCGGCCACGGCGGGGGTTCCCGCCGTCCAGTGTCGGGTCATCTCGTGGCTCCTTCCCGCGTTTGTCGGCGCACGGATGGCGGGAGCCATCCGCGGGCGCCTGACTCCAGGGTGCCCTTGAAGATGCAGAGCACCGTGGACTCTCCGCACCGTCGCGCCATCGAATCCAGCACGGCACGCGAGAGCGTGCCTCCGTCCCGGGCGAATTCCTCCGCCTCGCGGAGGAATTCGCTGAATGCCCGGGACGGCGGGACGCATGCCAGCAACATCTCGCGCGACTCACCCGGGCACGCCGCGCGGAACGCGGCGCGCTTTCGCGCGAGGTACTGCGGGAACGTCATCATCTCGTGGCTCCTTCTGTTGTCCGGTCCTGTTGTCCGGTCCTGTTGATTATACGGCACTACAGTCCCTTGTCAAAGAATATCCTAAAATATATTTACAGCACGCACTTTGTGGGGCTCGGGCGCGGGGACGGGCGCGGGCGCGGGGACGGGCGCGGGGACGGGCGCGGGGGTGGGCTCGGGCGCGGGGAAGGCTCGCGCCTCCATCGGGGCGGGCCCCGTCGGGTCCTGATCCCGGGCGGGGCGATGGGTCGTGGTGGAGGGGCGGTTAGTCGTCGCCCC
>JAUYMC010000084.1 GCA_030699545.1 Gemmatimonadales bacterium
GCGGCGCTCATGGTGCCGACGGGCTGGTACCAGAAGTCGTTATCCGCCGAGGGGGTCGCGGCGCGGAACCGCGGCAGCGACGTCAGGAGGCCCAACCTTACATCCTCCGCCCGGGCCCGCTCGGCAGCGACGCCCATACCACGAAGGCCGATAGACCCCCGCCGCTCACGATGAGAGCGATCGGCCAACGGAACTCGATCGCGACCCCGACGCTTGCCGCCAGGACCCCGCACGCATACATTATGTCGCCTCCGTCCAACCGTGCCAACCAATCGCGTATGCGGGTCATGCCGAGCCGCCAGCGAGCCATGCCGTGGTGCGCGCCAGATCCTCATCTGACGGCGGGCGCTTCCAGACGACTGACTGGCCGCAATCGACGCACGACACCGATGCCGTCCGCCCGCCCGTGTCGTGCGCCTGCACCCACGTTTCGCCGCGTGGGCGATACCGTTCGTCGAGACTATCGATAGTGTCCGCCCTGTTGCTAATCGATGCGTGGTCGTGCTCGCAGTTGTAAGCAGCCGGCAGCGTCTCGTCGATGATAGCCCGCAACCCCGCCGCCTTATCCGACGTTGCCTTCGCCGCCTTCGCCGCCTCCACGCGAGCTATGAGCCCTTCGTAATTCACCGTCTTCCTCCCACTCACATATCCAGATAGTCGATCTCGAACGAATACGGCTCCTCGCCGGGGTCGCGCAGCATCAGCGCCAGCATCGTCACCAGCGCCGAGATCCCGTCGATGAACGCCCGCGGGTCCGACTTATCCGGTTTGATATTCCCGTTCGGGTCGCGCTTCGCGACGGCGTTCGATGCGTGCCAGCGCAACACCGGGTTATCCTCCCACAGGAGCCATCCCGCCGCGATCAGCCGTTCCAACTGCTTGCACGGGTCCGACAACATCGTGAACGACTGCGGCACCTCGACGACCGGCGAGCCGCCCGCCTCCATCCGCGAGATCAGGTCCCGCGCGTGCCACGGGTCGAACCCGATCTGTGTGATGCCGTCCGTCGCCGAATCCTCCAGCCGCTTGCGAATGAACTCGTAATCGACGACGTCCCCCGGCGTCAGCGTGATGTGGCCCTCCTGCGACCAGGCGAAGTAAGGCACGCCGTCCCGCTGCTCGCGCTCGAGGATGCCATTCTCCGGCAGGAAGAAGTGCGCCCGAACCGCGACGCGCCCGAGCCCGCGCACCGCCTCGGTATCTTCCTCTTCGTCGATCGACTTCGCCGCGACGGCGGGCAGCCGCCAGCCCTCGACGTACGCCGTCATCGCGATTGTCTCCGACAGGTCGACGCCGCCGTACGCCCGGGTCGCGTCCGCCACCAGCGCCGCAAAGTCAGCCCGGTCGGTGCGCCCGCGGTCGAACGCCTCCAGGTCGAGCCAGGCCGTATGCGTCGCGGTCCACACGCAGCCGTTGAGCCGGAGCACGTTGTTGCGCGCCGACAGGATTTCGAGCCCTTCCTTGACCTGCGCCCGGACGTACTCCCACGGCAGGATCGTACCAATGCCGGGGTTCGCCTTCGGCCAGCAGGATTCATCGCTGAAGAAGTTATCTCCCTCGTCCAGCCCAGCCACGAACCCGAACCACTGCTCGTCTTCGAGCACGCCTTGCACGACTTTGATTGACTTCGTGTGGTGCTCCCATGCGATCCCTTCCTCCCCCTCGCCGGCGTTCGTAAACTCCATCGTCAGCGCTTGCCACCGGCTCTTCGTACCCCGTCTCTGCATGTTCAGGACGTCGGGGTCCTTCATTTCGTGAATCTCGTCAGCGATGGTGCACGACGGGATCGGCCCCGACTGGCCCGAGACCCGGTTGCCGATCGGCCGCATGAAGCTGTTCGTCTTTGCGTGCGCGATGTTCGTCTTGTCGATGATCAGCCGCGGCGACAGCTCCGGCGACGACTCCGCGAAGGCGTGGGCCGCCCGGAATGAAAGCATGGCCTGGTCGTACTTCGTCGCAACGTTGTAGACCTGTGCCCCGGCCTCACCGTCTGCCATCAGCATGTAGAGCCCGAGCACCGCGGCCATCGGTGTCTTACCGTTGCCTTTGCCCTGCTCGACATACCCGGTTGTGAACCGCCGCCGCCCGTCCGGGCGCACCCACCCGAACAGCGAGGCCACGATGAACACCTGGAACGGCTCCAGCGTGAACGGCTCGCCGGCCCGCGGCCCCTCGTAGAAGCGCACGAAGCGGAAGAAACGGATCACCTTGTCCGCCCGCTCGGCGTCAAAGATGTACGGAAACCCGTCGGTGTCCTGCCGGTCGAGGTCGCGCAGGTGGCGCTCGGCGGCCAGCCTGACCCACGGCCCCGCGACCACGGCGCCCGACTGCACGTCGAGCGCGTACTGCGTCGCGGCGTGGACAGCGGGCGGCGCGGTGGTGGTCATCGGTCGGGAAGCCGCTGGCCGCAGGTTGCGCAGAACTGAGGGGCTTGGCTCTTGAGGGCAACCCGCTTGAGTGTGTACGCCACGCGCGTTGCGGATATATCGAGCGCCTTCGCGATCTCCCGCAACGATTGTCCTTGCCCACGCAGCCGCTGCGTCTGTTGTTCTCGTTCTGTCAGCGGATCGCCGGGCTTAGTCTTGTTCGTGGGATTCGTCACGAGCCATATTCCGCGTCGAACGCGTCCGGCGCCATCTCGCCCGGCAGTTGCATGCGCGACCGCGCCGACGGCGTCAGGCCGAACTCGGCGCACCACATCCGAATGCGCTGCCCCGCACGGTCCGCGATCCGGACGCTCGGGTTCTCCTCCCGCCGCACCACGCCGTCGACGACCTGGGTGATCACCTCGCCGTACTTCGCGATGTCGGCCTCGGCCCGCTGCTGTCGCGCCCATTGCTGCACGTACGTCACGAGCGCCGCGCGGTCGACCTTCGTCAGCAACCCGAGCCGGTGCAGCTCCGGCACCACCCGGTGCCACTCGGCCTTTGCCTCCTTGTCGAGCCCGGCCGGGCACGTTGGGCGCGTCGCGGTCGGCTTCGGCTCGCGCTGGTTCAGCGGCCGGCGGCCGGGGTTGCCGCGCAGCACCCGGAGCGCGGTTGGCGTCGGCGGCGGGCCGGGCCTCACGACGACACCGCTGTTGGTTGGAGCGCCGGGGTCGGTGCTGCCCCGATGTCGCCCGCCCGAATCGGAGACGGTGCGGTGTTCGTCAACGGGTGCCTCCTGGGTTTCTATCGTGCGCGCGCGAAAAAGTGAG
>JAUYMC010000094.1 GCA_030699545.1 Gemmatimonadales bacterium
CGAGCACCGCGGCCGCGCGCTCGGGCGTCTGCGCCAGCAGATCGACGGTCACCGGAAGTGCGCCTCGACGCCGACGCGATAGGCCGACCCGAGGTCGTTGACCCCCGCATCGCGCGCGAGCGTAATCCGATATTTGCCGACCCGCAGGCGGATGCCGCCGACCGGCCGCCACGAGGGAGCCCCGTACCCACCCTCGCGGACCACGGCGGCATCCAGCGCGAGCGCCGCGCCCTTCCCGAATTCTCCGCCGAGCCCCAGGTGATGGTCGGCACTGAACGCATGCGCGAACGCGATGCCGTAGCGGGCGCGGAGCACCGCGCGATCGCCCCACAGCGGGCCCCCCCACAGCCGGTATTCCACCCCCGCGTAGGCGTCCTGCGCGGGATTGGCGGTGCTGAGCGAGGAGAAAAAGTGCGTCGCGGCGGCGACGCGCAGCCGATCGTCGCCGAACGTGTGGCTGGCGCCGACATCCATGGTCCAGCGGTTCGCGCGGTCGGTATCGAGCCGCGTTTCGTGAAAGGCGAGGGTCGCACCGACCGTCGTGCTCCCGGATCCGAGCGCCACACCGCGCGACCATGTCGCACCGACCGCGTAGGTGTACACCGGTACTTCGCTTCCCACGGGATCGGGCGTGTCGCCCGTGCGCGTGAGATCGCTCAAGCCCACGCGCCCGTAGACGAGCCCCAGATCGCCGAGGCGGCCGGTGCGAAACCGCACTGCGGCGAGCATCCCCGACGCCCCGATAGCCGACGGCGTTTGAACGGCTTCGAGCGCCGCATGCGTGCGGCCGGAATCGTCCCGTTGCGCGGGATTCCACAGCACCGCGGCCGGCCCCGTCGCCAGCGCCGGTGGCACGGGAAGGGTGGTTCCCGCCAGTCGCCAGAGGGCGGCGCCCGCTGCCTCCTGCGCTGAGGCCGCCCCTGGGAAGAAGGGGAGCACGACGAGGGCGGATACGATACCGCGTTGCATGTCGTGGGAAGTTAACTATCTTCAACCGGTTACGGCACTTGGAGCCGTTCATTGCGTCTGTCCGAACTCCTGTTTCCGACCCGGATCCTCGTCCCCCTCAAGGCGCAGAGCAAGGAGGGGGTCCTGCGGGAGCTTGTCGAGTTCCTCGTGGGGGTGGGTGGGGCGAACGGGGGCAAGGGACGGGCTGGCGGTGGAGGGGCGTCGGAGGACGTCCTCCAGGCCGTTCTGGAGCGGGAACGACAGTTCCCGACGGGGATTGGCTATGGTGTGGCGGTGCCGCACGGCAAGACGCCCGCCCTGGCCAACTTGATTGTCGTCGCCGGCACCAGTCCGGTGCCGGTCCCCTACGAGACCATCGATGGCGAGCCGGTCCGGCTTTTTTTCCTGTTGGCCGGTCCGGAGTCGCAGGCGGGGGCGCACGTCAAGGCGTTGAGCCGGATTTCCCGACTCGTGCGGCGTGAACCGGTGCGCGCGCGGCTGCTCGCCGCGCGCACGCCCGATGAATTCTATCGCACGCTGTGCGAGGCAGAGGGGGGGACAGCATAGAAGCGTCGGTCACACGGACCACCTGGCGGACGCATCGGTGTGGGGCGCTGCGGAGCGCCCACGTCGGCGAGCAGGTACGGCTCGGCGGCTGGGTGCACCGGCGCCGCGATCTGGGCGGCATCGTGTTCGTCGATCTGCGCGATCGCGACGGGATCGTGCAGGTGGCGATCGGTCCGGGGTGGGCGCCCGCCGCCGTGGTGACGCGCGCGCAGGGTCTGGGTGCCGAGTCGGTGGTCGTCGTCGAGGGCGCGGTGGTCGCGCGGCCGCCGGCGATGCAAAACGCCGAGCTCGCGACGGGCGCCGTCGAAGTCCAGGCGACGGCGTTGACCGTCGTGGGCGCCGCCGAGACGCCGCCGATCCCGGTCGCGCGCGGCAAAGGCGAGGAGCTGCCGGCGGAAGAACTGCGCCTCAGGTACCGCCATCTCGATCTGCGGCGGCCCGAGCTGCAGGCCAATCTGATGCTGCGCCACCGGCTGCTGCAGCGCGCGCGCCGCGCGCTTTCCGACCTCGACTTTCTCGAGATCGAAACGCCGATCCTCACCAAGCCGACGCCCGAAGGCGCGCGGGATTATCTCGTGCCGTCGCGCGTGCACCCCGGCGAGTTCTACGCCCTGCCGCAGTCGCCGCAGATCTACAAGCAGCTGCTGATGGTCGCGGGGTTCGATCGCTATTTCCAGCTCGCGCGCTGCTTCCGGGACGAAGATTTGCGCTTTGACCGCCAGCCGGAATTCACGCAGATCGACATCGAGGCGGCGTTCGTGGGCCAGGAGGACGTGCTCGGCTACGTCGAGGCGGTCCTCGCCGCGCTATGGAGCGAGGCGGGCCATCGCCTCGCCGCGCCCTTCCCGCGCATGTCCTGGCGGGACGCGATGGAGCGCTACGGCACCGACAAGCCGGACCTGCGGTTCGACTTCACGATCGGCGACTGGACGTCGCACGTCCGGCCGCTCGGCGTTCCGTTCTTCCAGAATGCGCTGCAGAACGGCGCGCGCGTCCGCGGAATCGCCGTACCCGGCGGCAGCGCGTTGTCGCGCAAAGACGTCGATCAGCTCGCGGAGACGGCGAAGGCGGCCGGCGCACCGGGGCTCGCGTGGATCAAGCGGCAGGGCGAACAGGTCTCGGGGTCGGTCGGCAAGCACTTCACGGTGGATGCCGCAGGCACGCTCGGGGTGCGTGACGGCGATGCCGCGCTGATGACGGTCGGGGTCGATCGCGTGACGTCGCCGGCGCTCGACCGCGTACGGCAGGAAGTGATCCGGCGTCTCGCGCCCGCGCCCAAGATGGCGCACGCCCTCTGCTGGGTGGTGGATTTCCCGTTGTTCCAGCCCGATCCGGAAACGGGCCGGCCGGTGTTCTCGCATCACCCGTTCACGGCGCCGCATCCGGACGACGTGGCCAAGCTCGACCGCGACCCGTTCGCCTGCCGCGCGCTGCATTACGACGCGGTCTACAACGGCCACGAGCTGGGCTCGGGCTCCATCCGGATCACCGACCCGGCGGTGCAGCGCAGGATCTTCGCGCACCTCGGGCTCGCGCCGGCGGATATCGACGAGCGATTCGGGTTCCTCATCGGCGCGCTGGCGGCGGGCGCGCCGCCGCACGGCGGCTTTGCGATCGGATTCGACCGTGTCGTGATGCTGCTGTCCGGCGCGGGCTCGCTGCGCGATGTGATCGCCTTTCCCAAGACGACCGCCGCGCGCGCCCTGTTCGAAGGCGCGCCGGGACCGGCGCGGGCGGAGGACCTCGCGGTCCTGCACGTGAAAGTGGAGTCCTGAGCGTATGACCGACGACATCACCCACCGCCTGTCGGCGGAAGGCCTCGATCCGCTCGCGCTCGCGGGCGTGAACGACGGCAACCTCCTCGAGCTGTCGCGGCGCCTGGGCGTGCGCGTCTCGCTGCGGGGCGACACCCTGTCGCTCGCGGGCCCGGCGCCCGCCGTCGAGCGCGCCACCGTCGTGGCCCAGGCGCTCGTCGACCTCGCGCGCATGGGCGAGACGCTGGACGTGCACGATGTCGAGCGGCTCGTGACCGAGGAGTCGCAGGGGGGAGGGGCGCTCGCCGAGGGGCGGCCGCCGGCGGATGCGGCGAAGATCATTCTGCCCGGACTGCGGCGCGTGATTCAGCCGAAGACCTCCGGCCAGCGCGAGTATCTGCGCAGCATCGCCGAGCACGATATCGTGATCGGGATCGGCCCTGCGGGAACGGGAAAGACCTACCTCGCGGTCGCGGCCGCCGTCGACGCGCTCGCCCGCAAGCGGGTCCGCCGGATCATCCTGGCGCGCCCCGCGGTCGAGGCGGGGGAGAACCTCGGGTTCCTCCCCGGCGACCTGCAGCAGAAGGTGGACCCGTATCTGCGGCCCTTGTACGACGCGCTCGAGGACATGATGCCGCGCGACCGCGTGGAGAAGGCGATCGAGTCCCGCACGATCGAAATCGCGACGCTCGCCTACATGCGCGGCCGCACCCTGAGCGATGCGTTCGTGATTCTGGACGAGGCGCAGAACGCCACCGGGATGCAGATGAAGATGTTCCTGACGCGCCTGGGCGTGAATTCCCGCGCCGTCATCACGGGCGACAAGACGCAGATCGACCTGCTCAACCGGGAAGACTCGGGATTGCTCCAGGTGGAGCGCATTCTCCCGGGGATCGACGGCATCGGCTTCTGCTACCTCGCGGATTCCGACGTGGTACGCCACCGGTTGGTGCGCGACATCATTCGCGCGTACGCCGAGGACGCCCAGGGCTAGCATGGAACTTCCGACGCAGGAACAGGTGCGCTTCCACGCGACGCGCTGGATCTGGGTGCCCGCGCTCGCGGTCCTCGCCCACCTCGCGTTCCCCTCGAGCGCGGCCGACGTGGCGCCGCTGCTCGAGCCGGGCGCCCGCGCCGGCAAGGAAATCGTCGCGCCCTTCAACTTTGTCGTGAACAAGTCGGAGGACGAGCTGCAGCGCGAGGCCGAGGAGCTCGCCGCCTCCGCCAAGCCGATTTATGAATTCCAGCAGCGCGCCTACGACACCGCGGCGACCGCGATGGCCGCCTTCTTCGCCGCGGTGGACGCCGGTGCGGACGAAAGCCCGCAGGGGTTGATCCGCGCGGCGCGGGATTTCGGCGTCGCGATCACGCTCGAGGAGGCCGCCTACCTCGGCAAGCGCGGCAAGCGGGAGGCGCTGCAACAGGCCCTGAACCAGCTCTTCGACCGGACGCTCGCCGTCGGCGTCACCGGACCCGGGGTGCTCCAGGTCGAGCAGTCGCGCGAGCTGATCGTGCGCCGCGGCACCAATGAATCCTCGGTCGCGCGCGATCAGACCCTCACGTTCGCGCAATACCTGACCCGCGCGCGCGCGCTGCATCCTGATGCCGGCTCGAGCGTCGGCGACGTGCTGTACCTGAAGCTGGTGCGCCAGTTCTTCCGGGCGACGCTGATCCCCAAGCAGCTCGAGACCGAGCGGCGCCGGAACGAGCTGCGCGGCAGCGTGGACCCCAGCAAGTACATCGTCCGCGCCGGCGACCGGATCGTCGGCGCCCATGAAGTGGTGACCAGCGACGCGCACGAGCGGCTCGTCGCGCTGCACCAGGAGCTGCTGCGCCGCGGCGCGGCGACCACGCATTCCATCCGCGGCGTGATCGGCCCGCTGCTGCGCGACGTGCTGGTGCTCTCGATCTTCTGGGTCTTGATGGTCTTCTACCGGCGCGAGACCTACCGCGACATGAAACAGGTCGCGCTGGTCGGCGGTATGTTCGCGCTCGTCCTGCTGCACGCCGGCGCGGTGGCGCGCTTCTATCCGACCCATCCGGAAATCATCTTCATGCCGTTCATGGCGATGATGATGACGGTGCTGTTCAACGGCCGCGTCTCGATGATCGCCGCGATGATCCTCGCCGTCGTGATCGGGTTGCAGCCCGTGTTTCACGACGTGCCGGCGCTGTTCCTGTGCGTGGTGGGCGGCGTGACCGCGGCGCTGTCGGTCCGCACACTGCGCCGGCGCAGCAACTTCTACGCGCCCGTGCTGATCATCGCCGGCGGCTACCTCCTGGGCGCGCTGGCGCTGGGTCTCGCCGGCGGCTGGCCCGCCGAAGAGATCGGGCTGCGCGGTTTGTGGGGCGCGCTGAACGGTCTCGTGTCGGCGGGGCTCACCTTCTTCCTGCTGCCGGTCGCGGAATCGGTCACACACATCACCACCGACCTGACGCTGCTCGAGCTGTCGGATCCGAGCCGGCCGCTGCTGCGGCGGTTGTCGCTGGAAGCGCCGGGGACCTACGCGCACAGCGTCGCGATGGCCAACCTGGTCGAGGCGGCGTGCAACCGCATCGGCGCCAACGGGCTGCTGGGCCGCGTCGGCTGCTACTACCACGACATCGGGAAGGTCAAGAACCCGATGTATTTCGTGGAGAACCAAATTCCGGGCAACAATCCCCACGATCGCCTCAAGGCGGCGCAGTCGGCGCAGATCATCAAGGCGCACGTGGCTGACGGCCTGGCACTGGCGGCGGGCGCCGGCCTGCCGGACGTGGTCGCGGCCTTCATTCCCGAGCATCACGGGACGACCGAGATCACGTACTTCCTCGACAAGGCCAAGAAGGCGGACGGGGGGGCCCCGCGGGACCCGGCGGATTTCGCCTATCCGGGGCCCAAGCCGCGCTCCATGGAGACGGCGATCACGATGATCGCCGACTCCGTCGAAGCGGCGTTGCGCGTGCTCGACGACTTGACGCCGCAGAAAATCGAAGAAGCGATCGACCACATCG
>JAUYMC010000096.1 GCA_030699545.1 Gemmatimonadales bacterium
GCAGCGCCTCGGCGCGCTCGCGCATCGGCGCCAGCGCCGCGATCATGTTGTCCGCCAGCACACGCTTGCAGTCGAGGCAGCCCCACCCTGCCGTCCGGCACTTCACGGCGACCTCCTCCACCGTGGCCGGAGGCGAAAACCCCTGGTGCAGCGTGAAGATGTTGCAGATCTCCGGCGTGCCGGGATCCTTGCGCGTCTTGCGCGCCGGGTCGGTAGCGGCGGGCCGCAGCTTTTCCCAGATCGTCTCGGGTGAGTCGAAGAGGCCGACCGTGTTGCCGAGGCTCTTCGACATCTTGGCCTTCCCGTCGAGCCCGAGCACCCGCTTGGTCCTGGTCAACAGCGGCTGGGGCGCGGGGAAGAAGTCCGCGCCAAACCGCGCATTCCAGCGGCGCGCGATCTCGCGCATCAGCTCGAGATGTTGGACCTGGTCCTCGCCGACCGGCACGAGGCTAGCTTTGTAGAGCAGCACGTCGGCCGCCTGGAGCACCGGGTAGGCGAGCAGACCGGCGGGGATGCTTTCCTGGCGCTGGGACTTGTCCTTGAACTGCGTCTGCCGCTCGAGCTCGCCGAGCGGCGTGATCGTCGTGAGGAGCCAGTTCAGCTCGGTGTGCTCCGCCACGTGTGACTGCACGAAGACGATGCACCGTGCGGGATCGAGCCCCGCGGCGAGGAGGCTGACCGCCATATCCACGGTCAACGGGCCGAGCGTGTCCGGCTCGTAGGGTTGCGTGATCGCGTGGAGATCGACGATACAGAAGAGGCAGTCCCGTTCGTACTGGAGCTTGACCCAGTTCTGGACCGCCCCCAGATAGTTGCCGATGTGCAGCTCGCCGGACGGCTGGATGCCGCTGAACACTCGAATCGGGGTCGGGGGGGGCGCCATGGGCGTCACAAGGTGCGAAACTACAACAACTTAGTCAAGGTCGCGGCCGCCGCCGCGTGCCGCGGGGCGGCATTTCTGCGCGCGGCCACGCGCCCGGCGTCGGACACGTGGACGGAAAAGGCGCAGCATGACTTCGTGACCGAGATCGATCGCGGCTGCGAAGCGCTGATCGCGGAGGCGCTCACGAGCGCCGTGCCGGGATCGCGCGTCGTCGGCGAAGAGCTGTCGCCGGAGCTGGTCTCGGGCGACGTCGTCTGGATCGTCGACCCGCTGGATGGCACGACCAACTTCCTCCATGGTTTCCCCGAGTACGCGGTCTCCATTGGGTGCGTGGTGAGCGGTGCGCTGTGCGCAGGAGTCGTGCACGATGTGGCGCGCGACGTGGTGTATCGCGCCGCGGCGGGCGGCGGGGCGTGGATGAACGACGTTCAGGTCCAGGTCTCCGAGGTCGCCGAGCCCAAGCGCGCGCTCATCGCCACCGGCTTTCCGTTTCGCTCGATGGAGCACCTCGAGCGGTACCTGCGGCAGTTCGCGGCGGTGGCGCGCACGGTGAGCGGCATTCGCCGGCCGGGCTCCGCGGCGCTCGACCTGTCGAACGTCGCGGCGGGCCGGTTCGATGCGTTCTGGGAGCTCGGTCTCGCCCCCTGGGATATCGCGGCCGGCATCGTGTTGATCCGGGAGGCGGGTGGCACCGTCACCCGGTCCGACGGGAGTGAGGACGTGCTGGCCCACGGCGACATCGTCGCGGGCAATCCGCGGATGCATGAATGGCTGCTCACCCTCCTGAGGCAAGCATCGTGACCTCCGCCCTGGTCGAATGCGTCCCCAACTTCTCCGAAGGTCGCGATCGCGCCACGATCGACGCGCTGCGCGACGCCATCACCGCGGTGCCGGGCGTCCGGCTGCTCGACGTGCAGAGCGACGGCGAACACCACCGGTCGGTCTTCACGTTCGTCGCGCCACCCGACGCCGCGGCGGAGGCGGCGTTTCAGGCGATGCGCATCGCCTCCGCGCGCATCGACTTGACGAAGCACCGCGGCGAGCACCCCCGCATGGGGGCGACCGACGTCGTGCCGTTCGTGCCGGTGCAGGACGTCACGATGGAGGACTGCGCCGCCCTGGCGCGGAAACTCGCGGAGCGGGCCGGCAAGGAGCTGCAGATCCCCATCTTCCTGTATGCCAAGGCCGCGGCGCGGCCGGAGCGCGAGCGCCTGCCCGACATCCGCAAGGGAGAGTTCGAGGGATTGCGGGATCGCATTGGCAGCGACTCCGCGGCGGACCCCGACTTCGGCCCCCAGCGGATCCATCCGACGGCCGGCGCGACCGCCATCGGCGCGCGGCCCTTTCTCGTCGCCTACAACGTCTATCTCGATACGACCGACGTCGCGACGGCGAAGCAGATCGCGCGGGACGTGCGCACCTCGAGCGGCGGGCTGCCGGCCGTACAGGCCAGCGGATTCCAGGTGGACGGACTGGCGCAGGTCTCCATGAACCTGCTCGATATCGACGTCACCCCTCCCGCCGCGGTGTTCGCCGCCGTCGAAGCCTCGGCGCGCCGGCTGGGCGTCGGGATCAATCGCAGCGAGCTCGTCGGCTTGATCCCCGAGCGCGCACTGCTGGGCGCGGCGGCCGCGGCTCTCAAGCTCCCCGACGCCGGCGATCACATTCTGGAAGCGAAGATCCGGGAGGCGTCGGGGCCGAGCCTCGACGGCTGGATCGACGCGCTGGCCGGTGGCGCGCCGACGCCGGGCGGCGGCAGCGCCGCGGCGCTCGCGGGCGCGCTCGCCGCCGCGCTGGTCGCGATGGTGTCGCACCTGACGATCGGCAAGAAGGCCTACGCGGCAGCGGAAGGCCGGGCGCGCGAAATCCTGGAGGAAGCCGAACGCCTGCGCGCCGAGCTGCGGCGGCTGGTGGACGAGGACGCCGCGGCCTACGCCGGCGTCACGGCAGCCTCCAAGATCCCCAAGGACGACCCCACGCGCGCCCGGGCGATTGACGACGCGCTCGTCGCCGCGTGCCGTACCCCTGCCGACGTCGCCCGGCGCGCGGCGCGCGTCCTGGCGCTCTCGACGGAGATCGCGCGGATCGGCAACAGGAACGCGGTGAGTGACGCGCGAGTCGCGGAGTATTTGGCGGAAACGGCGATCAAGGGGGCCGTCGAGAACATCAAGGTCAACGTCGCGGGGATGTCCGACAAAAAACGGGGCGAGGCGTTGCTGCCCTAGGCCGTCGTCAGGATCCTCGGCGGCCCGCCGTTTTGCCCGATGGCCACGGTGTGCTCGAAGTGCGCCGACAACGAGCCGTCGTTCGTCACCACCGTCCACTTGTCGTCCAGCGTCCGGATCGCCGCGCCGCCCTGATTGATCATCGGCTCGATGGCGATCGTCATCCCGGGCACGAGGCGCGGCCCGCGTTTGGGCTTGCCGTAGTTCGGCACCTGCGGCTCCTCGTGGAACGACGCGCCGATGCCGTGCCCCACGAGCTCCCGCACGACCGCGTACCCCGCCTGCTCCGCCACCGTCTGCACCGCATGCCCGATGTCCCCGACGTGATTCCCGGCGCGCGCCTGCGCCACCCCGACGGCCAGCGCCTCCCGCGTCACCGCGAGGAGCCGCTCGACCTGCGGGCCGACGTCGCCGACCGGAAAGGTCGCGGCGGAGTCGGCGTGCAGGCCTTCGAGCGACACCCCGACGTCCACGCTGACGATGTCGCCGTCGTGCAGGACGCGTTTGGCGGACGGGATGCCGTGCACGATTTCCTGGTTGATGGAGGTGCAGAGGGTGGCCGGGAAATCGTAGAGGCCCTTGAACGACGGCAGGGCGCCCGGATGGGAGCGGATGAAGTCTTCGGCGAGGCGGTCCAGCTCGGCGGTCGTGATGTCGGGGCGCACGTTGCGCTCCACCAGCGCGAGGGTCTCCGCGACGATCCGGCCGGCGGCCGCCATCGTCTCGATCTCCCGCGCCGACTTGATCGTGATCATCGTCCGATGATCCGCTTGATCTCCTCGGTGATCTGTTCGACCGTTCCCGTGCCCGGGACCCGGTGGACGATGCCGCGCTGGGCGTAGTGCGCGATGAGCGGCGCGGTATCGCGCTGGTACACCTGCAGCCGGGTGGCGATCGCCTCCGGCGTATCGTCACTGCGGCCCTCGAGCTGCGCGCGGCTGCGCATGCGGCGGACCAGCTCTTCCTCGGTGACATCGAGCAGCAGGATGTGATTGAGCCGCTGGCCGCGCTCGGCCAGCGTCTTGTCGACCAGCTCCGCCTGGGCGGCGGTGCGCGGGAAGCCGTCGAGGATCGCGCCGTCTTTCGCCTCGGGGCGCGCCAGCTCGTCCTTGATCATGCCGAGGATCACGCTGTCGGGGACGAGCTTGCCGGCGTCGTAGTACTTCTTGGCTTCCGTGCCGAGCGGTGTCTGCGCCTGCATCGCCGCCCGGAGGAGGTCGCCCGTCGTGATCTTCGGAAGCCCCAGGCGCTCGGCGAGAATCTTGCCCTGCGTGCCCTTCCCCGAGCCCGGCGCCCCCAGGATGAGGATGAACACTAGCGGCGGAAGCGGACCCGCGACGTGCCGCCGCCCGGCCCGCCGCCCTTCATGAATCCGTCGTACTGCCGCAGCAGCAGGTGCTGCTGCACCTGCTGCACGGTATCGAGCGCCACGCCGACCACGATGAGCAGCGCCGTGCCGCCGAATCCGAACGGCATGTTCAGCTGGTTCGACACGACGATCGGCAGCAGCGCCACGAACGTCAGGAACAGCGCGCCCGGCAGCGTGATGCGCGACAGCACATCGTCGATGTAATCGGCGGTGGGGGCGCCCGGTTTCACCCCGGGAATGAACCCGCCCTGCTTCTTCAGGTTCTCCGCCAGGTCCACCGGATTGAAGATGATGGACGTGTAGAAGTAGGCGAAGAACACGATCAGCACCGCGCTCGTCACGATGTACCACACCGAGTCGGTGTTGAAGTATTCCGCGAAGCCCCGGAGCCAGTCGACGCCGCTGAACGTGGCCACCGTGCCCGGCACGATGATCAGGGACTGCGCGAAGATGATCGGCATTACGCCCGCGCTGTTGATGCGCAGGGGGATGAAGGTCTTCTGGCCTTCGCGGATGCGCCCGCGCCCCATGACCTTGCGCGGGATCTGGATCGGAATGCGGCGCGCCGCGACGGTGACGGCCACGGTCCCCGCGACCACCAGCACCATCATGCCGAGCACGAGCAGCAGCTTGGGGAAGCCCAGCGTGCCGCTGCGCAGCGCTTCCACCGTGTTGAGCATCTCCGGCAGGAACCGCTCGACGATCGAGAAGAAGATCAGGAGGCTCATGCCGTTCCCGATGCCGCGCTCGGTGATCTGCTCACCCAGCCACATCACGAAGACGCCCCCCGTCGTGAGCGTCAGCACGGTCGTCATCCGGAACGCCCACCCCGGCCCGGCGACGGCGCCCGGCAGCTGTTCGGTGAACATGGCGAAGCCGTACGCCTGAAAGACGCACAGCACGACGGTGAGATAGCGGGTCCACTGCGTGAGCCGCTTCTTCCCCTCTTCGTCGCGCTGCATCTTCTCGACGATCGGGAACACGGGCCCGGCCAGCTGGAACACGATGCTCGCCGAGATGTACGGCATGATGCCGAGCGCGAAAATCGTCGCGCGCGAGAACCCGCCGCCCGCGAACAGGTCGTACAGCTGAAACAGCGTGCCCTGGCCCTGGGTCTGCATGAAGTCCGCGAGCGCGTCGACGTTGACGCCCGGCGTCGCGATGTGCGCGCCGACGCGGTAGATGACGAGACAGAGGAGCGTGAAGAGGAGTTTTTCCTTCAGCTCCGGAACCTTGAACAGATTCGGAATCGGCGAGGTCACTCGATCGTCCCGCCCGCCTGTTCGATCTTACTCTTGGCGCGCGCCGAGACGGCGACGCCCTTGACGACAAAGCGCCGCCCGGCGACCTCGCCCATGCCGAGCAGCTTGATCGGCTGATCGGGGCGCCGCACCAGGCCCGCGCCGAACAGCGTCTCGGGCGTGATCTCCACCCCCTCGGCCAGGAACCCGAGATGGCGCACGTTCACGACCTGCGCCTCCTGCTTGAACGGATTGGTGAAGCCCCGCTTGGGGATCCGGCGGATCAACGGCATCTGGCCGCCCTCGAACCCGGGGCGGATCTTCTTCCCCGCGCGCGCGGTCTGGCCTTTGCCGCCCCGGCCCGCCGTCTTGCCGATGCCCGACCCCGGCCCGCGTCCCTTGCGGATGCGCGCGCGATGCGAGCCCCGGGGGGGCTTGAGATCGTGCAGCGCGAGCCGCGGGAACTCGGTTTCGGGCTTGGCTTTGGTCTTCCGTGTCGTCACTTCGAGCCTTCCTTCTCTGGCGTCACCTGCACGAGATGGCGCACCAGGCGCAGCATCCCGCGCAAGGCGGGGTGATCGTCATGCACGACCACGGCCTGGTGGTGCTTCAGGCCCAGCGCTTCGAGCGTGCGCTTCATCCGATACGAGTGGCCGTTGCCCGAGCGGACCTGCTTGATCCGGAGCTTGCCGTTGCCGGCGGGCGGCAGCACCGGATCGCGGCCGGTTTTCCGTTTCCGGTATTTCCGGGTGGGGGGCAGTCTACCCATGGGTCGCTGCCACCGCTTCCTGGCGAGACCGGTACGGGATCGCTTCCAGCTCGACGCCCCGCTCCTTGGCCACGCGCCGTGCCGTCGTCAGGCGCTGCAGCCCGTTCATCGTGGCGCGCACCGTGTTGTGCGGGTTGGTGGAGCCCAGGCTCTTCGTGAGGATGTCGCGGATCCCCGCGCACTCGAGCACCGCGCGGACCGGCCCGCCGGCGATGACGCCGGTTCCCGACGCCGCCGGCTTGAGCAGCACCCGACCCGCGCCGTGCCGGCCGATGATCTCGTGCGGAATCGTTCCGCCGGTGAGCGGGATGTCCACCATCCGGCGGCGCGCGGCTTCGACGGCCTTGCGCACCGCTTCGCTGACCTCGTTGGCCTTGCCGGTGGCGATGCCGACCTGACCCTTGCCGTCGCCCACCGCGACGAGCGCGTTGAAGCTGAAGCGCCGGCCGCCTTTGACGACCTTGGCGACGCGATTGATCGCGACGACGTTCTCGACGAAGCCGTCGCTGTCGCGCCCGCCACGGTCCCCGCCATCCCGGCGCTCCCCACGGCCGCCGCGGCCGCCCCGCCCGCCTCCCGGACCCCGGCCACCACCGC
>JAUYMC010000105.1 GCA_030699545.1 Gemmatimonadales bacterium
GCGGTGCTGGCGGGCGCGCCGCTGCCGGGCCGGGGTCTGCTCGTCACCGGCCGGATTTCGGCCGAGCTGGCGTTCAAGGCGGCGCGGGCCGGGCTCGCCTGGGTCGCGACGCCGAGCGTGCCGTCCACCTTGGCCCTGACGATCGCGTCGGGCACGGGAATGGTGCTGGTGGGCCGGGCCGTCAGCGGCGAGCCGCACGTCCACCGGCCGGGGGGAGAGGGGGCTCGTGACGCCGGCTGATCAGGCGGTGCGGGAGCTGCTGCGGCGGGCCCGCACGATCGCGGTGGTGGGCCTCTCACCGAAACCGGACCGGCCCAGCAACTCCGTGGCGCGGTATCTTCAACGGCAGGGATACCGGATTGTGCCGGTGCATCCGGGTCATGACGAGATCCTCGGCGAGCGCAGCTATCCGACACTGCGCGCCGCGGCGCAGGACCACACGATCGACATCGTGGATGTCTTTCGCCGCAGCGAGGCGGCGGGGACAGTCGTGGATGAGGCGATTCCGCTCCGTCCGCTGCTGATCTGGCTGCAGCAGGGAGTGGTGGATGCGGCGGCGCAGGCGCGTGCCGAGGCGGCGGGCGTCGCGTGCGTGATGGACCGTTGTCTGGCCGTCGAACATCGTCTCCTCGAGGTCTGATGCGATCACCTTCGTTCTTTTTCCTCGCCTTGCTGGGCCTCCCCGCCACCGCGCAGCCGCAGGCCGCGCCACGACCGAACGTCGTCCTCACGATTCTCGCCGGCGCGGGCAGCGGCAACAATTTGTGGGGGATCGGCAAGCAGCCGCTGCTGGTCGCAGGCACGGCCAATCACGACACGCTGGCTATCGGGCGCTCCATCGGATCGAGTCTCATCCTCGGGGCCTCGGGCACCTACTTCCTGACGCCGAACGTCGGCCTGCACGCCGAGCTGTCGTATCTGGGACTGCCGCTCGACTCGAGCTGCCGGCTGCAGCCGCCGGAGCAGCCGGATGCCGATCACAAGAACCAGCAGATGTGCGACAACCTGCAGGCGGTCGAAGGGTCGGGTGGCGCGATCGCCATCTTTGCGGGCGTGACGGTCCGCGCCGGGTCGCAACACGCGTTCAGTCCCTATCTGCGCGGCAGCGTCGGGCTCGTCAACATGTCCCGCAGCACGGTGGAGGTCGTCAGCTCTTACTCGGACAGCACGGGTATTCTCGAGCGCGAGATCATCAGCGATCCGAGCCCGCGGCATCGCTCCGTGATGCTCGGCCTCGCCGCCGGATTCACGACCCCGCTCGGCCCGGGATATCAGGCGCGCGTCGAGGTCCGCGACATCGTGACGTCGCTCGAGCGCGTGACCGGTCGGGCGACCGATCTTGGGGTCGCGCCGATCGGCACACGCACCTATCACCACGTGGCCCTGGTGCTGGGCTTCGACATCGTGCTCGAGAGGACGCGGGGGCGGCGCTACTGAGCACCTCCGGGGCGGTGCTCGCGGGCGGCGCGGCACGCCGCTACGGCGGACGCCCCAAGGGATTGCTCGAGGTGGGGGGCCGCCGCATTCTCGACCGCGTCGTGGACGCCGTGGCGGCGGTGACGGGCGGCGCGCCGCTGCTCGTCGCCAATGCGCCCGATGCCCTCACGTGGCGTCCCGATCTCCAGACAACGCCCGATTTCCGACCCGCGTGCGGCAGTCTGGGCGGGATCTACACTGCCCTCGCCGCGCGGGACACGGGGTCGGTCCTGTGCGTCGCCTGGGACATGCCGTTCGTGCCGGTCGCGCTCCTGCAAGCGCTCGTGCGCGGGGCCAGTGAGGGCGGGTTCGACGCGTTCTTGCCGGAGAGTGGCGGCCCACGCGCCATCGAGCCGCTGTGTGCCGTCTACGGTCCCGCCTGCCGCGCGGCGATCGAACGGCGGCTCGACGCCGGCGATCTGCGGGCGATCTCCTTCCACGACGACGTGCGGACCGGTATCCTCTCCCTCGCAGACGTGCGCCGATTTGGCGAGCCGGCGCGGCTGTTCTTCAACGTGAATACGCCGGAGGACCTCGCGGAGGCGGAGGCGCTGTGGCAGCGACGCGGATGATCTCGGTGATCGGACTCAAGAACGCGGGCAAGACGACGTTTCTGGTCGCCCTGGCCGCGGAATTGGTCCGCCGCAAGTTCCGGGTGATGACGATCAAGCACGGGTCGCATCCCGCCGACATGGACCAGCAGGGGAAGGACACCTGGCGGCACTGGCACGAAGGGAAGGCCGAGCGTGTGCTCATGGAATCGCCCGGCCAGCGCGTGCTGTTCGAGCGGACGACCGAGGAATCGGACCCCGTGACGCTCGCGCGCCAGTATCTCACCGGCGCCGACATCGTGCTGGTCGAGGGATTCAAGCGGGCGCCCCTGCCCAAGATCGAGGTGTACCGGCGTGCCGCCGGTCCCCAGCCGGTGTTCGACCCCACGGTCCACGATCCCGCGCAGTGGATCGCGATGGTGACCGACGACCGGGCGCTGCGGGCCCCCTTCCCCGTATTCCGCTTCTCCGACACCGCCTGGCTCGTGACGCTCGCCAATCTCGCCTGGGACCGCGCCGCGATCCTGCCGCCGTGACCCCCGCCGAAGCCGCGCGCGCCATGCTCGCGCGGTGCGCGCCGCTCCCCCCGGAGCGGCGTCCACTGCGCGACGCGCTCGATCTCGTCCTCGCCGAAGATGTGACGAGTCCCATCGACCTGCCGCCGTGGGACAATTCCGCCATGGACGGCTACGCGACCCGGAGTGCGGACCTGTCGGGCGGGGGACCCGTCGAGCTCGAGATCATCGAAACGGTCGCTGCCGGGGCCCAGCCCACCAAGCCGCTCGGCCCCGGGCAGGCCACGCGCATCTTCACGGGCGCGCCGCTCCCGGCGGGGGCGGATGGGGTCATCCGGCAGGAAGACACCGACCTGCGGCCGCCGGCGCGGGTCGCGATCCGCAATCCCCGGGACGCCGGGCGCAACGTGCGCCGCCGCGCGGAGGACATTCGCCGGGGGGCGACCGTCCTCGTGGCGGGCACGCCGCTCGGCCCCGCGCAGCTCGGCGTCCTCGCGTCGATCGCGCTTGGCGAGCCGCTGGTGCACCGCCGGCCCCGCGTGGCCTTTCTCGGCTCGGGGGACGAGATCGTCGATCTCGACCGCGCGCCGGAGATTCTCGCCGGCCACAAGATCGCGACGTCGAATTCCTACACCCTGCACGGGATGATTCGCCGCGCCGGCGCGGAGCCGGTGGAGCTGGGCATCGCGCGCGACACACGGGACAGCCTGCGCGAGCATCTGGGGCGAGCCGCGGGCGCCGATCTCCTGGTGACGACGGCGGGGGTCAGCGTCGGCGAGCACGATCTAGTGCGCCAGGTGGTCCAGGAGCTGGGCGGGACGCTGGAGCTCTGGCGCATCGCCATGCGCCCGGGCGCTCCGGTCGGGTTCGGCGTGCTGCACGGCCGGCCGTGGCTCGGGCTGCCCGGCAATCCCGTGAGCGCGATGGTGACCTTCGAGCTGTTCGCGCGACCGATGATCCGGCGCCTGCTGGGCCATGCGCTGCCGTTTCGCCGTACCGTTGCGGTGACGGTGGAGGATCCTATCACCCTCGGTCCGCCGCTGCGGCATTTTCTGCGCGTGATCGTCGAGGCGGGCGAAGGCGGCGGGCTCGTGGCCCGTTTGACAGGGCCGCAAGGCTCTGGCATTCTCACCGGCATGGCGCGCGCCAATGCTTTGCTGATCGTCCCCGCCGACCTGCCGGCGGTGGCCCGCGGCACGACGCTGCCGGCGCTGATGCTCGACGATCCCCGGCACGTCGCCGAGCCGCCGTACTGATGCGTCGCGCGCTCCGCGTCGCCGCGTACGTCCTGCTGACGCTGTTCGTGTACTGGGCCAACGCCCGGACGCCGTCGGCCGTCCGCCTGGGCATTCTCTACATCATCCCGGTGCTGCTCGTGACCTGGACGGAGGGTCTCACCTGGGGGGTGATCGCGGCGGCCGTGACGATCACGCTGCGCGAGGTGATCGCCTGGGATCAGCTGCCGGCGGGCACGCCGCTGTCGTGGCGCGTCATCAGCTCGGCGTCGTACGTCGCGGTGCTCGCGGTCGCGATGGCGGGCCTGCAAAAGCTGCGGCGCAGCCAGGCGCAGCTCGCGCAGCTGGCCATGCACGATCCGCTCACCGGCCTGATCAACGCCCGCGGCTTCGCCGAACGGCTGACCCACGAGCTGGAGCGCAACCGCCGCTATCCCCGTCCGATGGCGCTGCTGTATCTCGATCTCGACGACTTCAAGGCGATCAACGACTCCCACGGCCATCAGACCGGCGACGCGGTCCTGCGGCTGGTGGCCGATGCCATGCGCTCGTCGGTACGGCAGGCCGACATGGTGGGCCGGCTGGGGGGCGACGAGTTCGCGGTGCTCATGCCCGAGACCGACTCGGCGCTCGCCGAGGCCGCGGCGCGGCGTCTCGCCGCCAGCCTCCGCAACGTCTTCCGCGGCACGCCGACCGTCACCGCCAGCATCGGGGTCGTGTCGTGCGGGACGGCGGACGCCAGCACGGACGAGCTGCTGCGGCGCGCGGACCAGGCGATGTACGAGGCCAAGCGCAGCGGGAAGGACCGCGTCGTCCAGGTCGCGATGTGAGGCGCTGATGGAGCTGCTGCTGATCTTCACGTCCATCCTGTTCATCGTGGACCCGTTCGCCGTGGTGCCGAGCTTTCTCGCGATGACGCCGCGCGACTCGCCACCGCGGCGGTGTACGGCTCCATTCTCCTGACCGCCCTCATCACCTACTTCGTACTCGCCGCCGCCTCGCCATCGCCGTGCAGTTCATCATCGACGGCATCCAGCTCAGCTTCACTCCGAAGATGTAGACCTTCCGAAGGGGCTCCGCCCCGCACCTCCGATCGATTGAAGCTCATCCGCGGCGATTCTACTTTCGCGCAGCCCGCCGTTTGTCGATTGCCCCTTTCGGAGGATTGTCACCGATGGCCGCGTCGCTCGTCAGCGCGCTCTTGATCGAAGCAGCTCCATCGCGACCGGCAAAGGCTGACGGATGCGGTGTCGCTGTTTTTGGAAACCGGCTGCGTCGCGCGCTGCTATAGGCTGCCGCCGCTCCCATGACGATTCACCAGGCTGGACCGCTCCTCACCGACGCCCCCGTCGGGCGGCATTTCGCGCAGCTCCATGCCAACGCGGGCGGGCTGACCGAAGCGGTGTCCGTCTTCCTCGAGGCCGGGCTGCGGCGCGGTCAGTGCGTCGTGCTCATTGCCACGCGCGTCCACGCCGACCTGCTCGTCACGCGGCTCGAACGGGCGCGCCTCCACCCCGCCGCGCTCCGGGCGTCCGGTCAGCTGCTGCTGCTCGACCCCGACGCGATGCTCGCGAAGTTCATGCGCGAGGGGATGCCGCACTGGTCGGAATTCCGGATCGCGCTGAGCGAGATCGTCGAGCGGGCAGCGGGCGTCGGCAGCCAAACGCGCATCTACAGCGAGCTGACCAGCGTGCTGTGGCACCAGGGCCGGCCCACTGCCGCCATCCGGCTCGAGGAGTTCTGGAACGCGCTCGCCCGTCTGTCGTCGTTCTCCCTCTATTGCAGCTACCTGCTCGATCCGCATTGCGAGCACTCCTACGCGGGGCCGGTCGAGGAGATCGGGCGGACGCACACCGACATTCTGGGCACGGTGGAAGACGAGCGGTTCGGAGTGGCGCTGGACGTGGCCAGCCGGGAGGTCTTTGGGATCGCGGTGTCACAGATGATCGGGTACGCGTCCACGGTGCACGAGGGAGAGCGACGCTTTCCCAGCGGCCTGCGGACGATGTTGTGGGTGCGGCGCTATCTCCCGTCATCCGGCGCCGCGGTGCTGGAGCGCGCCCACCGCTACTTCCAGCAGCGATCCCCTTAACGGCCCGCGCCTTCCACCTCGAAAGCGAGCGTCGCGCGGCCAACACGCCTCCGACCGGCTAGATCGTAAATCTCCAGTCGCAGGAGGTAGCTGCCTGTCGGTATGAATTCTGGTGAAATGTCCAGTGTTTCATATTCCACGGAGCCGACGGCGGCGCGGCGATTCCGGTCGAACGCAAAGCTGACGGCGCCATCCCAATTCTCGCGAGTCAGGTCGCGCAACACGTCATGACTTCGTAGTAACCGGTACGTCGCGTGATAGCTCACGGCCACCGGAGTCATGCGCGAGGCCGTACAGTTCCGCGAACACCCTGACCGCATCCCCGCGTGAGAACCGCAGAGTTCGTTGACCATGTCTGATCATGTCCTCCCGGCGGAGGACGTCCATGGGCCACGCTTTCGCAAGGAGCAGGTCACTCATGCTGGGGAGTTGCGCAAATGAGCGAAGCGTGATCCCGAGATCCTGGCGGCCTAACCGTGCTTGCACTCGTGCATGCGCCAGCAGAACGTAGCGGCCC
>JAUYMC010000110.1 GCA_030699545.1 Gemmatimonadales bacterium
GTCACGACCGACGGCGAGTTTCACAAGATTCGCCGGCAGCTCGACCGGATCGCCGAGGAAGGGATCGAGGTGGTCAAGGTGAGCGCCGTGCCGGCCGCGACGCTGCCGGAGCGGCTGGCGCAGGAGGTGGACGAGCGCACCGCGGCGGTGCTGGTCTCGGCGGTGCTCTACACCAACGCCCACATCGTCCCGAATCTCGCCGCCGTGCTCCGCGCCTGCCGCAAGGTGGGCGCCGAGCTGCTGGTGGACGCCTATCACGCGCTCAACGTCGTGCCGTTTTCATTGAAGGACGAGGCGCTCGAGGGGGCGTACGTGGTGGGCGGCGGCTACAAGTACTGCCAGCTGGGACCGGGAAATGCGTTCTTGCGGTTCCCGGCGCACTGCGCATTGCGCCCCGTGATCACGGGATGGTTCAGTGAATTCACCGATCTCAGCGCGGCACCGCAATCCGGACGGGTAGGCTATGGTGCCGGTCCCGCGCGGTTTGCGGGGGCGACCTACGATCCGACGAGTCATTATCGGGCGGCGCGGGTGTTCGGGTTTTTCGCAGAGCATGACCTCACGCCGCGACGGCTGGCGGCGCTGAGCCAGCATCAGATCGGGTTGCTGGCGAAGGGGTTCGATGATCTCGATCTCGATCCGCGGGTGATCAGCCGGGATCGGTCGGTGCCGATCGAGGGGATGGGCGGGTTTTTGGCATTGCGCACGCCGCACGCCGCCCGGATTCAGGCGGCGCTGCGGGCGCGCGACGTGTGGACCGACTACCGGGGCGACGTGCTGCGGCTCGGGCCCGCGCCGTACGTCACCGACCGCCAGCTCGGCGCGGCGACGGAGGGGTTGCGCTGAGGGAGCCTTGCGCGTGCAGTGCGTTGCACTAGATTGCATTGCATGGACGATCAGATCACGTTGCGCATTCCGGCGGCGCTGGCCCGCGTGCTCGCCCGGCGGGCGCGCGAGCGCGGCGTCCCGAAGTCGCAGCTCGTACGCGAGGCGTTGCGCGGCTATCTGGACGCCGCCGCCCCGCCGGGGCCGACGCCGGACGCGCGCGCGGCGATCGAGCGATTCCGCGGGTCCGCCCCGCTCGACCGGGCGGCCATCGAGGCCGATGCGCTGGCCCGGCAGATGCGCGCGCACAACTGGCGCGAGTAGCGGGTGTCGCGGGATGTCGTGCTCGACGCGGGGCCCCTCGTGGCGCACCTCGATCCCCGCGACCAGTGGCACGGCCGGTGTGCGGCCGCGTGGACCGAGGTCGTGCACCGCTGCGTCACGACCGAGGCCGTCGTCACCGAAGCGTGTCATCTCGTGCTCCGGGGCGGCGGGCCGGCCGCGCTGCCGCTCCAGTTCCTGCTCGCGGCCGAGATTCCCGTTTTGGGACTCGATCCTCCCGGCCAACGGTACGCCGCGTTGCTGATGGAGCGGTATGCCGATCTGCCGATGGATTATGCGGACGCGAGCCTCGTGGCCCTGGCCGATGCGCTCCGGCTGCGCCGGGTGTTCACGACCGATCGCCGGGGGTTCGCCGCGTATCGCGGGGCTCGCGGTAAACGGTTCGAGCTGGTGCCGGGAGCCTAGCCGGCCATGGGCGATGTCTTGGCAACGAGGCGCTAGAGCGGCCTGAACAACTCTCCCAGCTCGAGAACGAACGCCGTTGCCGCGCCGGCCGGTTGCCAGGACAGTTGGTCGCGTTCGAGCGTCGGGAATTGCACGTCCGGCGTCCACACCTCGACCTGGTGCGTATCGCCGTCAACCATCCAATACCACGGCACGCCGGCTTCCTGGTAGCGGCGCCGCTTGAGGAAGCGATCGCTGCGAGCGGACGATGGGCTCAGCACTTCGGCGACGAGCAGCAGGTTCTGGAACCGGGCCCAGGTCAGCGTGCGGGCCTGTGCGATGTCGACCACGAAGACGTCGGGCTGCACGAGCACGTCCTCGCCCCAGGAGATGTCGGCGCGGGAACCGAGGACGATGCCGACCGGCTCGCGCCGCAGATAGTCGTCGAGGCGCGCGATCAGCCGCGCCACGAGCACCTCGTGCCACGGCCGCGGTGCCGGGGTCACGAGCAGCTCTCCGTAGACGACTTCGTAGCGGTTGCCGTCTTCGGGGAGCGCGCGGACCATCTCCGCGGTCCAGTAGGTCGGGGCGGCCATGCCCATATAATGGACTCCAAGGCGTAGGGGAGGCAATTCCGGGACATCGCGCAACGTGCCGGGCGAGCCTCGGAGGCCCGTCATCATTTTGCCGCCCAGGCCTATGCGTTTCGTTGCGACCGGCGGCGGAGGTTGGAAGGTTGGAAGGTTGGAAGGTGATTCGATGACGCACCTCTGCGAGCGGCGCCGCATCACTGGCGCCATGATGCCGTATGGTCGCGTCTGCGCCAAGGCTGCGGAACGGATTTGATGCGGCAGGGACCTTCCAACTTTCCAACCTTCCAACTTTCTATCCCCGCCGCATCGCAAAAAACTCCCGCATCAATTCCCCACACGTCTCCGCCTCGACGCCCCCGATCACCTCCACCCGGTGATTGAGCCGGGGGTGACGCACGATGTCGCCCACCGAGCCGCACATCCCCGCCGTCTCGTCGTAGGCCCCGAACACCAGCGTGCCCACCTTGGCGAGCACGATCGCGCCCGCGCATTGCGCACACGGCTCGAGCGTCACGTAGAGCGTGCAGTCGGTCAGCCGGTCGGTCTCGAGCGCCTCGAGCGCCCGCTGGATGGCGACAAACTCCGCATGAAACGTGGGATTGCGCAGGGCGACGGTCTCATTGTGCGCCTCGGCGACGACCTCCTCGCCGCACATCACCACCGCCCCGACGGGAACTTCCTCGAGCGCAGCCGCACGTCGTGCCTGTTCGAGGGCCAGACGAATCCCCATTCCCCCTTCCCCCTTCCCCGTCTCAGGCACGGACCGCCTCCCCCGCCCGCTCGAAACTGAGTGAGTTGCCGTCCTTCGACCGGTCCACCACGATGCGGTCGCCCTCCGCATACTTCCCCTCCAGCACCGCCAGCGCCAGCGGATTCTGCAGCAAACGCTGGATCGCGCGCTTGAGGGGGCGCGCGCCGTAGACCGGATCATAGCCCTCGGCCACGAGCAGCTGCTTCGCCGCCGGCGTGATCTCGAGCGTCAGCTTTCGATCGGCGACGAGGCGCTCGACGCGCCGCATCTGGATATCCACGATCTGCGCGATGTCGTCGTGCGACAGCGGCCGGAAGATGATGACGTCGTCCACGCGGTTCAAGAACTCCGGCTTGAACGCCTGGCGCAGCAGCTCCATCACCTTCGTTTCCGTCTGCTCCCACCCCACCGTGCCCGCCTCGACGAGATACTGCGACCCAAGGTTCGACGTCATGATCAGGACCGCATTCCGGAAATCGACGGTGCGGCCCTGGGAATCCGTCAGCCGGCCGTCGTCGAGGATCTGGAGCAGCACGTTGAAGACGTCGGGATGCGCCTTTTCGATCTCGTCGAGCAACACGACGGCGTACGGCCGGCGCCGGATCGCTTCGGTGAGCTGACCCCCTTCTTCGTAGCCGACGTAGCCCGGCGGCGCGCCGATCATCCGCGCGACGGCGTGCTTCTCCATGTACTCCGACATGTCGAGCCGCACGAGGGCGTGCTCGTCGTCGAACAGGAACTCCGCGAGCGCCCGCGCCGTCTCGGTCTTTCCCACGCCGGTCGGGCCGAGGAAGATGAACGAGCCGGTGGGGCGATTCGGATCCTGGAGACCGGCGCGCGCGCGGCGCACCGCATTGGCGACCGCCGCAAGCGCCTCCGGCTGGCCGACGACGCGACGCGACAGCTCCTCTTCGAGCTTGAGCAAGCGCGCCTTTTCCGACTCCAGCATCTTCGACACCGGAATGCCGGTCCACTTCGACACGATGCCGGCGATCTCCTCGGCGTCGACTTCTTCCTTCAGGTAGCTGCCCTTCTTCTGGATCTCCGCGAGCCGTTTCTCGAGCGCCGCGATTTCCTTTTCGCCGGCCGGGATCGCGCCATAGCCGATCTCGGCGGCCTTCTGGAGGTCGCCGCGCCGAGTCGCCTGCTCCGCCTCGGTGCGCAGCTTGTCCAGCTCCGCCTTCTTCGCCTGGATCTTGGTGATCGCGTCCTTCTCGGCCTGCCACTGCGCCTTCATCGCGTTCGTCTTCTCGCGCAGCTCGGCCAGCTCCTGCTCGATCTTCTCGCGCCGCTCTTTGGACGCCTTGTCCTTCTCCTTCGACAGTGCCTGACGCTCGATCTCGAGCTGCACGATCTTGCGCTCGACCTCGTCGATTTCCTGCGGCAACGAATCGATGGCGATGCGCAGCCGCGCCGCCGCCTCGTCGATCAGATCGATCGCCTTGTCGGGCAGGAAACGCTCCGTGATGTAGCGATGTGACAGCGTCGCCGCGGCCACGATGGCGTTGTCAGTGATCCGCACGCCGTGGTGGACCTCGTAGCGCTCCTTGAGGCCGCGCAAAATGGCGATGGTGTCGTCGACCGACGGCTCCCCGACATACACCTGCTGGAACCGGCGCTCCAGCGCCGCGTCCTTCTCGATGTGTTTGCGGTACTCATCGAGCGTGGTCGCGCCGACGACGTGCAGCTCGCCGCGCGCCAGCGCCGGCTTCAGCATGTTCGACGCATCGACCGCGCCCTCGGCGCCGCCCGCGCCGACCAGCGTGTGCAGCTCGTCGATGAAGACGATGTAGCGGCCCTCGGCAACGGTGATCTCCTTGAGCACCGACTTGAGCCGGTCCTCGAACTCGCCGCGGTACTTCGTGCCCGCGACCAGCGAGCCGATGTCCAGCGTGACCATCCGCTTGTTGAGCAGCATCTCCGGCACTTCGCCGCGGACGATTCGCTGCGCCAGCGCCTCGACGATCGCCGTCTTGCCGACGCCGGGCTCGCCGATGAGGACGGGATTGTTCTTGGTACGGCGCGACAATACCTGCATCACGCGGCGGACTTCTTCGTCGCGACCGATGACCGGGTCGAGCTTGCCCTTGCGCGCCAGCTCGGTGAGATCCCGCGTGAAGCGCTGCAGCGCCTGGTACTTGTTCTCGGGCTCCTGATCCGTGACGCGATGCGCGCCGCGCACCCCTTCGAGCGCCGCCAGCAGGTCGTCGCGACTGACGCCGTGCGCCGTGAGCAGCTGGCGGGCGGTCGTGCCCTTCTCCTCGGCGAGCGCGAGCAGCAGGTGCTCGGTGGAGACGTAGGCGTCGCCCAGCTTCTTCGCGTCCTCATCGGCGCGGTCGAGCACGCGCGTGAGCTCGCGCGCCAGCGTGGCATCCGCGCCGCCGGACTGCTTGGGAAAGCGCTCGATCTCACGCTCGGTTTCGGCCTGGAGCTGCGCGACGTTGAGACCCGCCTTCTGGAGCAGCGGCACCACGATCCCCTCGTCCTGCTGGAGAAGGGCGTGGAAGAGATGGGCGTCGTTGACGACGGGATTGCCCCGGGTGCGGGCCAGCGCCGCGGCCTGTTGCAGCGCCTCGGCGGCTTTCACGGTCAGACGATCTGGTTGGATCATGCGCTCTCCGAAATGACGGCGTTTAAAAGCTACGTAAAGAGAGGCGTGAAAAAAGGCGTGAAATACGGTTCATTTCACGCCTCTCTTCACGCCTCTCTTCACGCCTTCTTTGAACGCCTGTTTTCAACGCCTCACTTCATGATTATCATTTTTTTCGTGTACCGCCGTCCATCAACGATGAGTTGATAGATGTAAATCCCCGAGGCGGCTTCGCGGTCCGTGTTGAGGACCTTGCCGTCCCAGTAGGCGTTAAAGGCGCAGCCCACGCTGTTGGCGCAATTCAACTCGAGATCGTCGACCGCCTCCCCGCTGCCCTGCAGGATCGGCACGGCGACGAGCTGCGCCAGCACGTTGTAAATCTTCAACGAAACCTTCGGCCGATGACCATCGGTAAACAGACCCGCGTCCATATAGAACGGGATCGTGGTCGCCGGATTGAACGGGTTGGGGTAGTTCTGCTTGAGCTCTACCGGCGCGGGGCTCTGCACCTGTCCACCTGCCGAACTAACGCCCGCCGCCACAAGCCCGAGCCCTACTCCCACTGCCCAGGCGTACCGCTTCATCCCCGACTCCTCGCGAACGTAAAGATGCGTTAGACCGCTCTCCTTGTGTTGTTCCTTGTGGGCGCGTGACCGTGTGCTGCAGTCTCAACGTAGGAAGAATCCGTGACCCCTGTCAAGCACGGCTGCTCAGTACTCGTGTATCACCCCTTCTGTAGGTGATCCCCCGCCGATCGGCCCACTCCAGCAGGGGAATCAAGTACTTCCGCGTCAGGCCCAGACGGTCCCGGAATTGCGCCGGCGTGGCGGTGCCCAACTCGGCCAGCGCCTGCTCCAGCGCCTGACGAAACTCCTCCAGCGCCGGCTTCACCGCATACCGTTCCTGATCGACACGCTCGAGCTGACCTTCCCGGGCCAGGTGCGCGAGCAACGCCGGCACCGCTGGATCGGAAAACTCCCGTTCCAGCTCCGCCACCGTCGGGATCTGCCAGCGCGCCTCGGCAAGACGGCGTGCCAGGCGCCCTCCCGCGTCTTCCGCCTTTGCCGCGAGCGCCCCCCTCCATCCCGGGCGCCGCAGCACCGCTCCCCCCTCGCCGAGCTCGAACGCCTGCTTCTTCACGCCATGGTCCACGACGATCGCCACGACCGCCTCCGGCGCGGCGAGCTCGGCTCGCAGTCCCTGGAGCGACACACCGGGATCGAGGGGGTGCGCCTCATGGTGCGCGGCGACGAGGGCCGCTCCGCGCTCGACCGCCTGCGCGATCGCGCGCCGGGCCACCAGAATATCTCCGGTCTCGATGACGCCCTTCCCCGCCGCGGCGACGACATCGTTCCCGTCCGCAGGAAGGATGCCCAACCGGACCGGGAGGTCGCCGCGCCGGATCCCGGTGAGGCCGGCCTCCTCGACCAGGCGCGCCAGCCGCTCGCCCGGCGGCCGGTCCATCCCGATGCCACGCTCCGACACCCGCGGACGCTTGGGGGGAAAGGGATCGAGGACGATGCCTCCCCCGATCGTGGTCACGGGCGAAAACGACCGGATCACAAAGCGGTCGCCGGCGCGCGCCACGAGCGGCCGCTCGAGGAGCAGACGAGCCATCGCGCGCGCCCCGGGAGCGATGGCCCGCACCTGCGCCACGCGTGCCAGCACTTCCGCTGTACCCAGATGCACACGAATGCGGGTGCGTGCACCCACCGGCTTGCGCGCGCCGGCCAGCATCTCGAGCGCGACATCGAGGGTGGTCGTCGCCGCCCACCCCTCCCCCGTCACGGCGACGTGGCCGCGCTCCAGCTCATCGCGCGCGACGCCCACGAGCGCGAGCGCCGTGCGCCGGCCGGGAAGCGCGCGCTCGGCGCTCGAGCCGTGCGTCTCGATGGAGCGCACCCGAACCTCCCGGTCAACCGGGAGTAGGCGGACGGTTTCGCCGACCGCGACCGTGCCGCTCCACGTCGAGCCGGTCACCACGGTCCCCGCGCCGGCCACCGCAAAGACCCGGTCGATCGGGAGGCGGAAGAGATCGGCCTCGGGACGCTCGCCCAGATCGGCGGCCGCCGCGGCGAGGCGGGCGCGCAGCTCGCGCAGTCCATCTCCGGTGAGCGCCGAGACGGCGAGGGGCGGCTGCCACGCGATGGGGGAGCGATCGAGACGCGCGGACAGCTCGGTCGCGACCAGCGCCAGCCAGTCGGCGTCCACGAGGTCGCGCTTGGTGAGGACCGGGATCCCCCGCGCGATGCCGAGCAGCTCGAGAATGGCGAGATGCTCTTCGGTCTGGGGCATGATGCCTTCGTCGGCGGCGACGACGAGCAGCGCGACGTCGATCCCCGTGGCGCCGGCCAGCATGTTCTTCACGAATCCTTCGTGGCCGGGCACGTCGACGACGCTGGCATCGAGACCGTCGCCAAGCGGCAATGGGGCAAAACCGAGATCGATCGTGATGCCGCGCCGCTTTTCTTCTTCCCACCGATCGGTGTCCACGCCGGTGAGCGCCTTCACCAGGGCGGTCTTGCCGTGATCGATGTGGCCGGCGGTGCCGATTACGAAGCGACGGACGGGTGCGGAGCCCACGCGCGGCGTTCCCAGAAATCCACGGCCCGGAGCGACCCGCCGGCATGGTAGCGGATGAAGCGGGCAACCAGGCGACGGTGGGCGGCGGCATGGCCCGCGTCGAGAGTCGGCAAGGCGGCGGCGGGGGTATTGAGATCGACGAGGTCGCGGTACGCCTGCGGCGGCAGGCGAGCCGGCGGCTGGGGGCCCGCGCAGGCGGCGCAGAGGACGCCGCCATCGGCCAAACTGAATGCGATGCCCTTCCCGTTGCCATTGGCGGCCACGGGCGTCCCATCGTGGACGCACGTCTCCAGGGCGGGCGCAAATCCCAGGACGCCGACGAGAATCCACAGCCAGCGCGCGCCGGCGGCATCGGCGTCGCCGGGAGCCGCGGCGGCGAGGGCGTCCAGCCCGCGCGTCAACGCCTCATAGGCGGCGGGGAGCGGCGCCGCCGGCGCCATCTTGAGCATGACCTCGGCCAGCGCGGCGGCGCCGGCGAAGCGCGCCAGATCGAGGGCGAGCGCGCGCCGCAGATCGGTGACGTCGAAGGCGGCCAGCGTCTGCAGTTCCCGCGTCTCCCGGTGATAGAGCTGCGCATTCCCCTCGCTGAGCGTCTCCAGCGCCGCGCCGAACGGACTGCGCGGCCGCATCACACCTTTGGCGATGGCGCTCTGAACGCCGAGATCGCGAGTCGCCAGGCGCACGATCTTGGACGTCTCGCTGTAGCGGTGCGTTTGCAGCACGACGGCAGGGGTAGAGACGAGACTCATCGCATCCTGAATATAGCGCGCGCGCCGAGCATGATCGTCCGCCCGCGGGCCGGGAATCCCGCCGGCTCGGGCGTGCGGTCGTCGAACAGATTGTCGATCCGCAGCATCACGCTCCAGCTCGGCAGGACGTACTCTCCCGTGACGTCCAGGTGCGCGTAGGCCGGGAGCGTGACGCGCCGATCTCCTTCCGCTCGGCCGAAATCGATGTCGTCGCGTGTTCCCACCCACCGCCCCGCCAGCGCCAGATGCGTCCGGCCGAGCACCGTGCTGATCTGCGGCGCCAGGGTGTGTCCGGGTCGGCGCACCAGCGATCGGCCGGGTACGAAAAGCGCGTCCGGCCCGCCATCCGGTCCGCCTTGAAGCACGCGCGTGTCGAGATAGGTGTAGCGAACGCCGAACTCGATGCCCGCGGCGGCTCCGGTGATTTCCGCTTCGACGCCGTCGGCGCTCGCGCCCGACACGTTGAAGTAGTTGGGCTCCCCCGGCGGCGGATTGGAAACGAACTCGATCAAGTCCCGGAACCGCTGGTCGAAGTACGTGACGGCGATGGTCACCCGATCGCCGGGGAACGTGTGCTCCAGTCCGGCCTCATAACTCTGGGACCGCTCGGGATCGAGATCGGGGTTTCCCTGCACGAAGCCGCGCGCGAAGTTTTCGAAGAACGTCGGCTCCTTGAAGCCGGTGCCCGCGCCGAGGCGCAGGCGCGTGCGGTCATCGAGGCGCCAGGTGACGCCCGCGCGGGCCGTCGCATAATTGCCGAATTGCGAGTTGTCGTCGACCCGCAGGCCGACCGTCGCCGTCACCGGACGGTTCGTGCCGACGATCGCCTGCGCATAGTATCCGGTAGTGAAACGCCGGACGGCAATCGAGTCGGGGAACGTGTCGACCGATACACTGAACGCGCTCCTGCCGCGCTGTCGCTGCTCCTCGTACTCGATCCCGGCCAGGACGATGGCATCGGGGCGAGTCCAGGTGATCGCTGCGCCGGTCCCCGCGCGACGCACGTAATCGCGACTTGAGAACGCGCCTTCGCCCGGGAAGTCTTCCTGGTCGTCGAACGTGAGCCGCGTTTCGCGCCACGTGCCGGACACGCGCGCCTCGACGGCGCCAAAGCGCCGCTCGAGCGCCAGACTGACAAGAGGTCCGCGATCGGCGCTGACGGCGTTCGAGTCGACCGGATCTCCGGCCGCGTCCGTGGGGAGATGGTAGACGTCGTCTCCGTAGCGATACGCGACGTTGATCTTGGCGTTCGTGGAGGGCGTCACACTCAAACGGCCGCTGACGACCGTATTGCGGTACTCGTTGTTGTAGCGATACAGCCCATCCGCGCTGAGCCACGACGCCTGCGCGCTGTACGCCACTCGCCCCGATCCGCCGAAGATCTCCGCCGCCGCCGTGCGCGTGCCGTACGTGCCGGCGGCCGCCTCGGCACCGATCGTGGGCCGCGCGGCGCCCGCCCGCGTGAAGATCTGAATCACCCCCGTCATGGCATCGGAGCCGTACAATACGCTGGCCGGTCCGCGCACGATCTCGATCCGTTCGACGTTGTCGGTGGTGAGGTCGGCGAAATCGATGGCGCCGCCCGGCTGGTTCAGCGGCACGCCGTCCACCAACACTTTCACGTAGTCGCTCTCGCCACCGCGCAGGAACAGCGACGTCTGGCCGCCCGCCCCGCCGGTGGCCACGACGGCGACGCCCGCGACGGCTCGGAGAGCGTCCGCAACGGTGCGAATGCCCTGGGCCCGCAGATCGGCCCCGGCCAGCACGGTGACCGCCGCCGCCACTTGGTCAGCCGGCAGCGGCACCCGGGTGGCGGTCACCACGACCGGCCGGAGAAGCACGGTGTCCTGCGCGGCGAGCGCGAAAAGCAACAATCCGATCATCGGGACTCCTGCGGATGGCGAAGGGGAATCATCTGGGGACGTCCGTCGTGGGACGTGATCGTGACGGGCCAGTCGAACACGCGCTCCACCGCTTCGCGCGTGAGCACGTCGGCGGGAGCGCCGACGCCGGCGGGCCGGCCCTCGGCGAGCAGCAGCACCGTATCGGCATAGCGGGACGCGAGGTTCACGTGGTGCGTGATCATCAGGACGCCGAGGCCGCCGCCGTCCACGAGCCCGCGCACCAGCTCGAACAGCGCCATCTCGTGACGGAGATCGAGCGAGACGGCGGGCTCGTCCAGCACCAGCAGGCTGGGTTCCTGCGCGAGCGCCCGCGCGATCCGGACGCGCTGGTATTCACCGCCCGAGAGCGTCCAGAGCCAGCGATCCGCGACGGGGGCGACGTCGCACGCCGCCAGCGCGCGGTCCACCGCGGCCCGATCTTCGGGCCGTTCCTTGCCCCAGAGCGACAGATGGGGATAGCGGCCGAGCAGCACCGTCTCGCGGACGCGCTGCGGGAAGAGGTTGTCTTCGCGCTGCGGCACCACGCCGATGACCCGCGCCAGCGCGTTGCGGGGCCAGCCGTGCGCGGGCCGGCCGGCGACCGTCACGGCGCCCGCCGCGGGCTCGAGGGCCCCGAGCGCGAGCCGCACGAGCGTCGTCTTGCCGCTGCCGTTGGGCCCGA
>JAUYMC010000115.1 GCA_030699545.1 Gemmatimonadales bacterium
GTGCGTTCGAATCGCGCCGGGGGCACCACAAAGTCGTCGAATGTGTAGAATCCGAGCAATCGGCCGCCTGTCGCGCCGGGCTGGATCGCGTCCTGTACACCGCAACGGGGAGCCCTCAGTGCTGGTCGCGGTTCCTTATTCGGGCGTCTCCTCGAACATCTTCGCGGCTGACGTCTGGATTTCGGCGGGCGTCATGTCGAACAGGTGTGTTGTGATTCCCCATTCGTGACCGAACGGGTCGCGCACGCGGGCGAATCGTTCACCCCAGAACATGTCGATCGGGTCCATGAGAATCTGCGCACCGTTCGTCGTCATTTTGGCAACCATCGCGTCGCAGTCATCGACGGATAGATGAATGGCCACGCTGGTGGCACCTAGCGATGCGGGGCTTGGCGTACCGCCGTGCTCGGGTAGCTCTTCACTCAAGAAGAATCGCGCGCCGCCGACTCGAAACTCGCAGTGCATGACCCGACCGTCCGGCATGTTCAACAGGAGCGTTGGTGGTGTTTCAAATACGCGAGAATAGAAGGCGACAGCCTCTTTGGCATCGGTTACGCTGAGATAGGGGACGAATTCCTGGGCTGTCATTGCAAGACCTTTGTGGTGAATTGGTTGTCAAACAGCCGTGATCATCCAGGTGCACCGAGCAGGTGCACCGAGATGCAGGTATGTGATACTATCATAATCGCGGGAGCAAGAGTGCACAAAGTGCGCGCGGCATTTACTCGTTGAAGACACGCCTTTGCGCGCGGGTGCGCGCGATACCAGTCTTACCAGGCTGGGGAGGAGGGATTCCTATGGAACTTAAGGCTGGAGATTATTCGGCCGGGTTGAGAATGGTGCAGGGGGCGGTGGAGGCGCTGCAGGCGGTGGTCACGAGCTTGAAGCGGCAAGACGATGCGAGCCGCATACGGCGTGGCATCGAGGAGGCGGAATTCATACTGAAGAAAGTGAAGAGACAGCTGAGAATCGGGTAGCGACGTCGATCCTGGGCGGAAGCGAGTCGTTAGGGCGCCGGAACATGACAGGTGTGTTGCGGCGTTTTTCTTTGGCGCGCCGCGGAATAGATATTGCAAGTCTCGTCGTGGAGGTGTAAATCCACATGCAACGGCGCGCGAGACGTGGTCGCCAACACGTTCCTTCGCGGTATCTGACAGCCCTTTAGTGGCATTTCGACCGCAACAAGGAACGGGACACCGTGCAGCAGAGGTCCGTAATTCACCCAGTGTACTGCGTCTTTTGGCTCGGAATCGTAGCCTCCAGCCTCTCTTTTACCGGCCCCGCCTGGGGCCTGATCAACCCCACCGCCGGTCTCAAGCACCACTGGGCGCTCGATGAGTCGAGCGGGCTCGCCACGTTCGATTCGGCGGGGTCGCAGCCGGGCACCCTGGTGAACGGCCCGCTGTGGCAACCGGCCCTGGGGCGGATAGATGGCGCGCTGGAGTTCGACGGTGTGGACGACCACGTCTCGCTGGGAACCATGGATGTGCCGACCGGGACGGGGTTGACGATCGGGATTTGGATCAAGGCAGATGACTTCGACGTTACCGACGGCCGCCTGATCTCGAAGAGCACCGGTCTCCTCGCAAGCGACCACTACTGGATGGTCAGCACGATCAACTCGACGGGTCTGCGCTTCCGTCTCAAGACGGGAGGCAGCACCACGACGCTGGCCACATCGACGGGCCAGATCAGTACGGGGAAGTGGTACCACGTGGCGGTGACATACGACGGCGTCACGATGCGCATCTACAAAGACGGTGTCGAGGTGGCGAGTGCGCCCAAGACCGGCGCCATCAACACCAGCGCGGGCGTGGGCGTCGCGATCGGCGGGCAACCGGCCGGAGCGGGCAGCGCGCCCTTCGACGGGTTGATCGACGACGTGCGCATGTACAACCGCGCGCTTACGCCGCTCGAGGTCTCGGGCATGGCGGGCGACCCGACGATCACTCTGTGGTATGGCGACTCTCTGAAGTCCGGCTACCTCGGTGTGCCGCAGAAGTGGGCCAACGTCGTGGGCACGGTAACGGGCGCGTCGCGCGTCGACTCGTTGTACTACCGTTTGAACGGCGGCGCGGCCGCGCAACTGACCATCGGTCCCGACGGGTACCGGCTGGTCGGTGAAGGCGACTTCAACATCGAACTCAACTGCGCGGATCTCGACGCGGGGTCGAACGACGTGGCCATTACAGCGGTGGATATCTTCGGACAGCGCACCGACACCACTGTGACGGTCAACTACATGAACGGGGTCAAGTGGGCACGCCCGGATACGCTAAAGTTCGAGTCGGCCTCGAAGATAGCGGACGAAGCCTACGTGATCGACGGGCAGTGGCACCTGGAGAGCGGCGGGGTGCGCAACAACGCGGACGCGATCGGGTACGACCGGCTGCTGACGGCGGGCGAGGGGTACGACGCGGGCTCGTCGTGGCCGTCCGACCTCGATGTGACCGCCCCGATCACAATCCACAACTATCTCAGCAACGGCAGCTACCGCGGAGCCGTCGGTATCGGTCTTGGGTGGAAGGGCCACAACGGACCCGAGCAACCGGCGAAGGGGCACAAGTACCAGGTGAT
>JAUYMC010000121.1 GCA_030699545.1 Gemmatimonadales bacterium
GCCACCCGCTCGCCGGCGCCGGCGCGGAACGTGACGTCGTGGAGCGCCCATTTGCGCCCGCCGCGCCGCTTCCGGGGCGTCGCGACCGCAACGTCTTCGAACACCAGCTCGCCGCGCAGCAGGGGCGCGGCGAGCGCGTCCGGCTTGTCGGCGATCGCCGGCGCTTCCCGCATGATCCTGGCGAGGCGCTCGGCGCAGGCGAACGTCTTCCCCGACCGCGCCGTCTGGCGGGCGAACTGGGCGAACGGACGATACAGGCCCACCGCGTAGGACACGAAGAGGACCAGGCCGCCCGGCGTGAGCTCGCCGGCCTGCACGGCGCGGGCGCCGAGCCACAGGATGAGCGTGACCGAGAGCGCGAGCAGCACTTCGGTACGGAGTAGGAGGGCGGCGCCCAAGCGCCGCACCTTCTGCTCCTGCTTCAAGCTCTGCACGTTCTGGCGGCCGAAGCGCGCGTCGGGAATCTCCCCGGTGCGGTAGGCGTGCAGCTCGCGGACGCCAAGCAGATCCTCCGCCACGAGGGACGCGAGCCGGCCCTCCCGGCGGCGCTGCTTGCGGGCGGCGCGCACGATCCGCCGGCTCGTGCGACCCATGGCCAGCAGGGCCACGAGGCCGCTGACCGCCAGCACCGCGGCGAGGCGCGCGTCGAGCCAGAGGAGCACGACGCTCATCGCCAGGAACGTCACGATCGTCTGCAGGACCCGTGTGAGCAGGCCGTTCACGCCCTGCCGCAGCCGGGCGGTGTCGTACACGATCCGCGTCAGCAGCTCGCCCTCCTCGCGCCCCTCGTGAAAGGCCAGCGGCTGGCGCAACACGTGCGTGAACAGTTGAGCGCGGAAGCTGTACATCACGCGGTTCCCCAACCCTGCGAGCGTAATGAGCTGGCCGTACTCGGCGGCGCCGGCGAGCAGCGTGAGCCCGATGTACATCACGCTCAGCGCCGCGATGCCGAGCTCCGGATTGTCCACCAGCCCGCCGAGGATCTGATGCGGCGGACGGTCCGTGAGCAAATCAAGCATCCATTTGAGGGGCCACGGCTGCGCGATGCGGAAGGCAACCACGAGGGCGCTGAGCACCGCCCCGCCGAGCAGCAGCCCCGTGTGGGGCCGCGCGTGCGGCCACAGCAGGGCGGCCACGTCCCGCATTTTGCGGACGCCCCGGAACGGCCTCACTGCAGGCGCGCGCGAATCCAGGCGATGGCCGCGTCGGCGGCCCGGCCGGGATTGAAGAAGAGGTCCCGCGCCATGGCGCGGCGCACATCGCTACCCGCCCGAGGATGGGCCAGTGAGTCTCGCACGGCGCCCACCGCCTCGTCGGGCCAGCGCACCGTGACTCCACCCTTGCGCCCCCACGTCTCGAGATCAACCGCGCGCCCCTTGGCGCGCATCGCCTGAATCATGTCCGGCACGTCGAGAAAGACCATCGGCCGGTCGAGCAGCGAGTACTCCGACGATACGGACGACGCATCCGTAATCAGCAGGTCGGCGACGTAGAGGTACGGCACGATGTCGAAGTCCCGCACCAGCTTGGTGTGCGCGTCGAGCAACGGCCGAAGCTGCCTGGGCCAATCCACCGAATGGTCGCGGGGATGATCGTGGAGTTTGATCAGGATGTCGTAGCGGCCGCTCGCGCGCAGCCGGCGGATCACTTCCTCTCCCACCGTCGCCAGAGAATTGCCCTTCTGACCAGTCGGGGCGTACAGCAGCACCGGGCGGCGTCCCGACAGCCCCAGCCGGCGCACGATCGCCCGCCGGTCGAGGCTTCCATCCACGAGCCGGTCGACTTTTGGAAATCCAATAGGCACGAGACGCGGGTCGGTCGGGCGCAGCAGCTGCTGCTCCTGAAAGGCTCGCATCATGTACGGGCCCGTCACGAAGAGATGGTCGTACACCAGCACGTCCCGCCGCACCGCCATGTTGCGGAACGACAGGCCGTGGAAGATCTGGATCCGGCCACCATCCTCGCGCGGAAAGTACCCCGACACGTGAGCGCAGAATACCAGGTCGAAGCGTTGCCGCCGCATCGCGTCGAGCGACAGGACGCGCCGCGGCGGGATCCGGAATGAGCGGTAGAGCGCGTGCGCGCCGCGGGGCGCGCCCTCTTCCTGCTCGGTCCCCCCGGACACGAACACCTGAACGCCCGGGAGGCGGGTCAAACGCTCGTAGATCGGGCGGAAGCAGACGAAGTGGACCGGCGCGTACCCCGTGAAGAGGACGCGCGTCATCGCAGCTCGACGTACAGATCGCACGTGCTTGGCCCGCCGGCGCTCTTGCTCAACTTGGCGGACACGATCCCGCGCTTCCATTTCGTCTTCTTGTCGGTGATGCGGCAGCGACCGGGCCCCGTGCCCACGACCCACGCGACGTAGCGGCCCTTGCCCGCGGCGGCGCAGTGCCCGGCCTGGCGGTCGGCGTCGCCGCACCGCAGGATCGCGCGCCCCGCGGGGGCGGCGACGGAGCACCGCCCGCTCGCCGCGCCGGCGGCCAGCTCGATGCGGCAATGCAGGACGTCCGGGGGCGGCGCCTGCCGCGCCACGCCGGCGTGCGCCAGCCACCCGAGCAACGTGAAGAAGAGAAGCATAGGTCGGTCCTCGCTAAGATAGGGGCCGGGTCACAACGCGTCGAGCGTCAGAAGCGGTAGCGTAGCGCTGCGGAGGCGACGTACCGCGTGTAATCGGCGACCTCTCCCGACGCGCCGGGATCGCCGGCGCGGTTCGTGGTCTGCGCGGCGCGGCGCCCCGCGAGCGCCAGGTGCAGCCCCGAGGCGAGCCGGAGGTCCAGCTCCGCGTCCAAGTCATTCCGAGCATCCCGGCGATCCCGGTTGACGATGTCGAACGGCTCGCGCGAGCTGAAATTCCGCAGCCGCCGCGCGTAGGTCACCTCGAGTGTGGCGCGCTTGCCGAGCTCGCCCTCCACCGAGAGCCCGAACTCGTGCTCCGCCCGCGAGCGGTCCACCAGCACGGCGGCGCGCGCGCTGTCATCCGAGGCGCTGCCGTTGGCGTTGAAGTCCTCGCCGAAGTCGTTCTCGTTCAGGATCAGCACTGCCTGCGCCGGGTCGCCGCCGAGTGACGCGAACGCATAGTCCAGCCCGACCGCCCAGCGGCGGCTGACCTGGATCGCCAGCGCGAGCCCCGCGCCGGGGCCGCTGCGGCTGCGTCCCGCAAACGGGGCGTCGTAGCTGCGGTCGAGATAGCCCACCGCGAGCTCGGCGGTGACGCCGAGCGGGCGGCGCTTCGTGGACTTCACCAGGCGGCGCCGGTAGCGCAGCGACAGGTCGACCTGGTTGGAGGTGCCGCTCGCGTAACGCCGTTCCTCGGGGCCGATGTCGCCGTCGCTGTTCAGATCCACGGCGTCGGCGAGGTAGTTCTTGTGGAAGTAGCTCGGCCGCCAGTCGGCACGCAGCCGGAGTCGGCCCGCTCGCCGCAGCGACTGCTCGATGCCAAACCGAAATTCCGCGTGCCGGCGTTCGGCGTTGCGCAGGTTGGCCTCGTAGGCCACCTCAGCGCCGATTTCCAGCGTCCGGCCTCCGACACCGCGGCCCGCGATCCCGAGCCGCAGCGACGGAATCCCCATCGCGTCCGTCGCGCTCTCCATGCCGCGGAACCTGCCGCTCTGCGAGTCCGCCGCCGACCCCGCAGCCAACCTGCCCTTGCGGCCCGCGGTCAGCAGGAAGGGATTGCCATCGTAGCGAACCGCGGCCTCGACGCGCGCCGTGGGGCGCCACGAGCGGCGATCCTGCTGCGCGCCGGCGGAAGCCGTGGAAGCGGCCACCCCCCCGGCGATCAGCATCACGAAGTGGACGAGGCGGGAACGCGGCGGCATGGCGGTCTCCGAATCGAGGTGAGGGACGAATCTCGCGAGTGTGGCCACAGGGAGGCAACAAGCGTTCCCGAACGGTGACCCGCGCGGGTGTGCTCCCCTGTGATACCGGTCACCCGACGGCCTGTAGCGAAACGGACCTGGACTGCATCGCACTGACACAACGCATCGTGGTGTCGGCGATCACACGGTCCGGCGAAAACCCCTGCGCCACAAGGAGGTACGGAGTCCGCGCTGTGCGGCATCCCGCTTGCCCTATCCGCGGGCACACTGGGCTTCACGCTCGATCCTCTGACAGGAGCGACCATGACGCTGCTTCGCTTGTTCCGGCCGACGCCGGTTCTTGCTACCCTGGCCCTCGGGCTCGCTTGCGGCGACGGCACGGGGCCCGCGACGTCGCGCAACAATCCCGGCACCGGCAGCTCGACCCTCGAGGTGACTGCCGACATCGACGCCAACGACGATCCCGCGATCATCGGCGGGTTCTCGACCGAGTACTTCGTGTCGGTTCGCGATGGCGCCGGCAGCCCCGTCTCGGGCGCCTCGGTCATAATCCGCAATCCATCCCTGCCCGGTGGTCAGATCACGCTTCCCGAAACCGGAACGGGAACGGGCGACTACCAGTTGATCGGTAACACGTTCCCTTCGGGCGACTTCCGGTTGGACGTGGCGCAGGGAACGAACAACGTGGCGGGCGTCGTGGTCGGCGGCCCCGGGGTCCATAACATCACGACGCCGGTCAAGGACGATACGGTCGCCGTCAACCAGCCGCTGCTCGTGCGGTGGACGGTCCCGTCCAAGGCGAAGTCCGCGGAGCTCGAAACGCGCGACTTCGGGCCGATCACCCTGCCGGATACGGGCGCCTATCAGATCGCGGGGGTCGACAATCCGGCCCGCCCCGACCAGCGCATCCGCGTGTTTCGCTTCAATGAGGTGGATATGGCCGGCGGGTTGCTGGGCTCGCGGCTCCGCGTGAAAGTCCGCAAGACCGTCGAGCCGATCATCGTCCAGTAAGCGACGCGGGTGAGGCCCTCTCCGGCGCTACTACAGAATGTAGCGCCGGAGATCCTCGTCGTCGACAATCTTGAGCAGCCGCTCGCGGACCGCCGGCCCGTCGATCACGATGTGCTTCGTGGGATAGTCCGGGAGCTCAAACAGCACCTCCTCGAGCAGCGTCGTGAGGACGGTGTGCAGCCGGCGCGCGCCGATGTTCTCCATCCGTTCATTCACTTTGCCCGCGATGCGGGCGATCTCGCGGATCCCGTCTTCCTTGAACTCGAGCGTGGCGCCGTCCGCGGCGACCAGCGCCGCGTACTGCTTGGTGAGCGCGTTCTCGGGCTCCGTCATGATGCGGACGAAGTCCTCCTCGTTGAGCGACGTCAGCTCGACGCGGATCGGGAACCGGCCCTGGAGCTCGGGAATCAGGTCGCTCGGCTTGGCGATGTGGAACGCCCCCGCGGCGATGAACAGCACGTGGTCGGTGCGGACATAGCCATAGCGCGTCTGCACCGTCGAGCCTTCGACGATCGGCAGGAGGTCACGCTGCACGCCCTCGCGCGAGACGTCGGGTCCCGTCGTCGAGCGCTCGCCCGTGATCTTGTCGATCTCGTCGATGAACACGATGCCGTGGTTCTCGACGCGGTCGAGCGCCTCGTTCACCACGTCGTCCATGTCCACGAGCTTCTTCAGCTCTTCGTCGATCAGAATGCGCCGCGCTTCGTGCAGGTGCACGCTGCGCCGTTTCTTCTTCTTGGGAATCAGGTCCTGGAGCATCTCGCTGAAGTTGACGTCCGGCCCTTCCATGCCCTGGGGCGGCTGCATCATCTCGAGCATCGGGAAGCTCTGCTGCTGTACCTCGATCTCGACGTCCCGCTCCTCGAGCTGCCCGTCCTTGAGCTGCTGCCGCAGCTTCTCGCGCGTGCGCCGGCGGCGCTCGCCCGCCTCCGTCTCCGCCTCCGGCATTTTCGGCTGCACGTCCCCTTTCGACGAGACGACGAAGAGCGGACGGCCCGCGGCGGCTCCCTGCTCCCCGCTCCCCGCTCCCGTTCCAGGGGCACTCGGAGAAGCGGGCGCCGCCGGCACGGGCGGGAGCAGCAGGTCCAGGACACGCTCTTCCGCCCGCTGCTCCGCGGTCGGGTAGACGTCGTCCTCGCGCTCGGAGCGCACCATGTTGATCGAGACGTCCACCAGCTCGCGGATCATCGACTCGACGTCGCGGCCGACGTAGCCGACCTCGGTGAACTTCGACGCCTCGACCTTGATGAACGGCGCGCCGGCGAGCCGGGCGAGGCGGCGGGCGATCTCCGTCTTCCCCACCCCGGTGGGCCCGATCATGATGATGTTGTTGGGGACGATCTCGTCCCGGATCTCCTCGGGGGCCTGCGAGCGGCGCCAGCGGTTGCGGATCGCGATCGCGACGGCCTTCTTCGCCGCCTCCTGCCCCACGATGTAGCGATCGAGCTCCGCCACGATCTTCTTGGGCGGCAGCTCCTCGAGCCACGGCAGCGCATCGGCCGGCGGTGTGGCAGGGGCGGGCGGCGCGGCTGCTGGAGTCTTGGCCATCTAGAGCTCGAGGACCGTGATGTGAGAGTTCGTGTACACGCAGATATCGGCGGCGATCTCCAGCGCCTTGCGGACGATTTCCCCCGGCGTCTGGGTCGTCTCCGCGAGCAGCGCCCGCGCCGCCGCGAGGGCAAACGAGCCGCCCGAGCCGATCGCCAGGACGCCGTCGTCGGGCTCGATCAGCTCACCCGTCCCGCTGACCACAAAGCCGTGCTCCTTGTCGGCCACCACCAGCAGGGCCTCGAGGCGGCGCAGCACGCGGTCGGAGCGCCAGTCCTTGGCCAGCTCCACCGCCGCGCGCGGGAGGTTCGACGGATAGCGCTCCAGCTTCTCCTCGAATTTCTCGAACAGCGTAAACGCATCCGCCGCGGCGCCGGCGAAGCCCGCCAGGATCTTGCCGCCCTTCAGGGCGCGGACCTTGATGGCGTTGGCTTTCATCACGGTCTCGCCGATCGTGACCTGGCCGTCGCCGCCGATCGCGACCTTCCCGTTCTTGCGGACGCAGAGAATCGTCGTGCTGTGCATCACTGGAATCATGCGTGCCTTAAGCCCTCGGATGCGCTTGATGATAGACCTTCTTGAGGCGCTCGACCGACGTATGAGTATACACCTGCGTGGTCCCCAGCGAGGCGTGGCCCAGTAATTCCTGCACGGACCGCAGATCGGCCCCCGCATCGAGCAGGTGCGTGGCGAAGGAATGCCGCAGGGAGTGGACGTTCTTGTCGATCATCGCCCGGACCGCGAGCTGCACGCCGCGGGGGGAAATCCGCTTGCCGCGCCGGTTGATGAACAACGCCCGGTTTTCCCCCCGGATCCGGAGATAGGCCCGCACCGCGGCGATCGCCTTCCGGCCCACCGGCACGATCCGCTCCTTCTTGCCCTTGCCGCGCACCTTCACCTGATCCGACACGAGATCGAGATCGGCGTCGTTCAACCCCGCCAGCTCGCTGAGCCGCATCCCGGTGGAGTAGAACAGCTCGAGCATCGCGAGATCGCGCGCCTCCCGGAACCCGCCCTCGGCGGCGCGCGCCTCCGCTTCGGCGAACAGCACCTCGATTTCCGCGCGATGGAGATACGTCGGCAGCTTGCGCTCGAGCCTGGGCGTGCGCGTCGCCCGCGCAGGGTTCACCTCGATCCCCTGGGTCGTGTTGAGGAACCGGAAGAACGTGCGCAGCGCCGAGAGGGCGCGGGCGCTCGACCGCTTGGCGAGGCCGCGCTGCTGCTGCGCGCCGAGGAAGCCGCGGACGGCCAGCCGGTCGACGCCGCCCCACGTCCACGGCCCGCCGTAGTAGCGGTCGCAGAAGGCGGCGAACTCGCGCAGGTCGCGGCCGTACGCCTTGACCGTATGCGGCGAGTCGTTGCGCTCCTTGGCGAGGAAGTCGTGGAAGGCCTGGAAATGATCCACGCTCACGCCAACGCCCCCACCCCCGCTTCGGTTCCAAACCGGTCGATCGCCTCCAGGGCCCGCGCGGCCAGCGCTTCCTTCTTTTTCTGCTTGTCCTTGATGGGGAAGGGTCGCTCGAGCGGCTCGAGCAGTCCGAAGTTGGCGTTCATCGGCTGGAACCGCGCCGGATCGGCGTCCCGCAGGTAGCGATACAGCCCGCCCAGCATCGTGGTGGGCGGCGGCACGACCGGCGCATCGCCGTGGAGCATGCGCGCGAGATTGATCCCCGCGAGCAGCCCCGTTGCCGACGACTCGGTGTAGCCTTCGACGCCCGTGAGCTGGCCGGCGAACAGCAGCTGCGGATCGTCTTTCGCCGAGAGGTGCGCCGTGAGCGCCCGCGGCGCGTTGACATAGGAATTGCGATGAATGCTCCCGAACCGCAGGAATTCGGCGTTCTCGAGCCCCGGAATCGTCCGGAAGATCTTCTGCTGCGCCGCGATCTTCAGACGCGTCTGAAAACCGACGAGGTTCCACATCTGCCCCGCCCGATCTTCCTGCCGGAGCTGCACGACGGCATGCGCGGACGTACCGAGCCCGACCGGCTTCATCGGCCCAAACCGCGGCGTCTCGCGCCCACGCGCAGCCATCTCCTCGATCGGGAGGCAGCCTGCGAAGTAGGGGACCGTGTCGAACTCGTGGCCCGCGCCGGGCTCGTACTGCTCGCCCGCCAGCAGCGCGTCGATGAACGCCTCGTACTCGGCGGCGGTGAAGGGCGCGTTGAGATAGTCGTCGCCGGCGCCCTTGCCATAGCGCGACGCGCGGAACAGGCGGTGCATGTCGAGCGAATCGAAGGAGACGATCGGCGCGATCGCGTCGTAGAATGCGAGCGATGCGACGCCCAGGCGCTGCGCGATCGCATCCGCCAAAAGATCCGACGTCAGCGGCCCCGTCGCGATGATCGCGGGCGTGGGAAGCTCCGTCACTTCCTCGCGCACCAGCGTCACCTTTGGGTGAGCCAGGAGCCGGCGCTGCACGCCCTCCGCAAACGCCACGCGATCAACGGCGAGCGCGCTGCCGCCGGGGACGCGCGCGTCGTCCGCCGCCTCGAGGATGATGGACCCGAGACGCCGCATCTCGGCCTTGAGCAGGCCGTGGGCGTTGGCGGGTTCGACCGATTTGAAGGTGTTGCTGCAGACCAGCTCGGCGAGGCTCGCGGTGTGGTGCGCCGCTGTTTGCCGGACGGGACGCATCTCGCGCAGCGTGACGTGCACGCCTCGCTCCGCGAGGGCCCACGCCGCTTCGCAGCCGGCTAGCCCGCCACCGACGACTGTGGCTCGAGGGTCTCGCCCTCCGCCTCCACCGCCACTTCGTGTCCGCACTTGAGGCATTTGCGTGTCGTCGCTCCTGTCGCTTTGGACTTCAGCTCCTCCATCCCCACAAACCCGCAGCTGGGACAGGGGATCACCACCGGCTTGTTCCAGGTGGAATAATCGCAGTCGGGGTAGCGGAGGCAACCGTAGAACGTCCGCCCCTTCTTGGTGCGGCGCTCGGCGAGGTCGCCCTCCGTGCACTTGGGGCACTTGATCCCGAGGGGGACGGGGCGCGTGTGCTTGCACTGCGGGTAGCGCGTGCAGGCGAGGAACTCGCCGAACCGCCCCGTCTTGATCACCATCGGCGCGCCGCACTCCTTGCAGATCTCGTCGCTCGGCCGGTCGGGCACCTTGTCCTTCTTGAGGGAGCGCGAATAGTCGCACTCCCCGTCTTTCGTCGCGTACTTCACGCAGGCGATGAACGGCCCAAATCGGCCGATGCGCACCTCGAGCGCGCCGCCGCACTTGGGGCAGCGCTCCTCGTGCAGCTTGGAGAGATCGTGGACCTCGTGGATGAGCTGATTCACATCCACCGCCTGGAGCGCGCGATTGAACGGCACCCAGAAGTCGCCCAGCACCTTCTGCCAGGCGAGGTCGCCTTCTTCGACCTTGTCCAGCTCCGTCTCCATCTGCGCCGTGAACCCGACCTCGAACACTTCGGGGAACGACCGCTTCATCACTTTCCAGACGGTCTCGCCCTGCGGCGTCGGCTGGAAGCGGCGGTCCTTGGCGGTGGCATACCAGCGGGTGCGCAGCGTGGAGATGATGGCGGCGTACGTGGACGGCCGGCCGATGCCCAGGCGTTCCAGCTCCTTCACCAGGGAGGCCTCGCTGAAGCGCGGCGGCGGCTCGGTAAAGTGCTGCGATGGAACGATGTGCTTGACGTCCACGGGGTCGCCCTCGGCGAGCGGCGGAATCGGCGCGAGCGTGTCGAGCGTCTTGGCCTCTTCGGGCTCGTGCGCTTCGCTGAACAGCACGCGATAGCCGTCGAACACCACCCGCGAGCCGGTCGCCCGGAACAGGAACCGCCCGCCCGCGAGATCGAAGTCCACCTTGGTCGCCTCGTAGACCGCGGGCGTCATCTGCGACGCCACGAACCGCCGCCAGATGAGCTGATACAGCTTGAACAGGTCGGACTCGAGGTACTTCTTGATCTCCTCGGGGCGGCGGCCCACTTCGGTCGGCCGGATCGCCTCATGCGCGTCCTGCACCTTGGAGCCGCGGCCGCCCTTGTGGACGTTGGGCTCGGCCGGCAGGTAGCGCTTGTCGTATTGGGCGTTGATGAATTCGCGGGCCTGGGTGATGGCCGCGTCGGACACGCGCACCGAGTCGGTGCGCATGTACGTGATGAGACCCACCGCGCCCTCGTCGCCGAGCTCTATGCCTTCATAGAGCTTCTGCGCGGCGCGCATCGTGCGGCCGGCCGAGAAGCCGTACTGCTTGGCGGCTTCCTGCTGCATCGTGCTCGTGGTGAACGGCGCGGGCGCCTTGCGGCGGCGCTCGCCGCGCTCCACCGCCGTGACGACGAACGGCAGCTGCTCGACGTCGGCGACGATGCCCTTGGCCGTCCGCTCGTCCTTGATCTCGGGCTTGTGGCCGTCGAGCTTCTGGAGCCGCGCCTGAAACGCCTGGCCGTCCTTCTCGAGGTCGGCCGCGATCGTCCAGTACTCCTGCGGCACGAACTTCCGGATCTCGTCTTCCCGCTCGCAGATCAGGCGGAGGGCGACCGTCTGCACGCGGCCGGCGGAAAGGCCGGTCTTGATGCTCTTCCACAGGAGCGGCGACGCCTTGTAGCCGACCAGACGATCGAGCACGCGGCGCGCCTGCTGCGCGTCGACTTTGCGCTGATCGATGTCGAGCGGATTGGCGAGCGCCAACGCGACGGCGTCCTTGGTGATCTCGTGGAACAGCACGCGCCGCACCCTGTCGCTGTCGCCGTTCAGCTGCGACGCCACGTGCCAGGCGATCGCTTCGCCTTCGCGGTCGGGGTCGGTCGCGAGCAGAACGCGGTCGGCGGCCTTGGCCGCCTTCTTGATCTCGGCGAGGGTCTTCGCCTTTTCTTTAATAGTGACGTATTTGGGCGCGAAGCCGTTCTCCACGTCCACGCCCAGCTCGCGCCGCGGCAGGTCACGGAGGTGGCCCACCGTGGCCTTCACCGT